>NZ_CAJTUJ010000039.1 GCF_910579375.1 uncultured Rikenella sp. | reverse complement strand
CGCGTTGGCGGAAATCTTATTCAAACACAAATCATGCGTTTGAATGATTTCCTTCTCCAGCAGTCGCGCGCGGTTGAGCTTTGTCCCGCCTGAAACTGCCCTGCGCGGGCGGCGTCCGGGTGACCCCGGCGGGACGGAGCGATACTGCGTATCGCTTAATCAGCTCAGCCCAGTTTTTGGTGCGCGCCGGGGAAATCTTGCCAAAACACGCAAGCGAGTTTTGACGATTTCCCTCTTTAGGCGGTGCCTCCCGGCACTCGGAATGGGCAGCTTCTACCCTCAATTCTTTGTCTGTGCGCTGAAAAATCTGATCACTTTAAGGCATGTAAAAAGCCCGCAGGAATACACTGAAGATTCCTGCGGGCGTAGAATAGATGAAGGGGTGGGAAATACCGGCCTCAAGGTTTACTGTTGTGCCGCTTCGGCCTGCTCTTCCATCGACCGGTACAGGTCGGTGTAGTGCTGGAACTTGGTTTCGACCTCTTCGCCGTTGGCTAATTTTTGATAGTACAAGCCTTTCAGCATATCGACGATGCCGATCTCTTTGGGATTCAACTCGTGGGCTTTTTCCAGATATTCGATCGCGACGTTGTAGTAACCGATCGCTTCTTTGGCCATGGCTTCGTATCCTTTCACGTCGTTGAGATCGAGTTTCCGGGCTTGTTCGATCAGGGCGTCGCCTTTGCGGGCTTCCATGATCCCGGCGTTCATGTAAGGCGCATAGTTGTCCGGATCGACTTTGGTGGCGGCGACGAAAGCGGCTTCGGCTTTGTCTGCGTTACCCATCTTTTCCCACAAGGTACCTTCGAGCATGTAGAGCGAGACGTTCGACGGATCGAGCTCTTTCGCTTTGTCGAGCAGACCGACTACGGTGTCCGGGCTGCGCTGGGTATCGATGTAGAGATTAATCAGCTGGGTCACCATCCGGTTGTCGGTCGGGTATTTGGCGAGGGCGTTTTCGAGGGTGGCGATGGCGTCCTCTTTCTTGCCTTGTTTTTCCTGCATGTAGGCGATGTAGAAGTCTACGCCGCCGTCCTGGTCGTAGCCGATTTCACGGGCTTTGTTCAGGTATTCGAGGGCTTTGTCGTAGTCTTCGCCTTCGCTGTAAGCCACGCCGGTGTAGTAGAGCATCACGGAGTCGGTGTTGCCGAGCATCTGGTTGACTTCGACGACTTTCGAGAACATTTCGGCTGCCTGGATCTTCTGACCGAGGTTGTAGTTGTTCATCCCGTTGGTGTTGAACTGGTTCAGCAGTTCGTCGCCCACGAGATACCCTTTACCGGTCGCGATGGACGGGTCGAGTTCGCAGGCTTTTTTGAACGCTTCCAGTGCTTTGTTCAAGGCGTCGGGACGGAATTCGTTCTTGGTCTGCCAGAAGACGACTTGTCCGTTCTGATTGACGTAGATGTCGAAGTTATCGAACACGTATTTCTTGTGGGGTTGTTCCATCACGGTCACTTCGACGATTTCGTTGGGCTGGTCGCCGACCAAGGCCAGGGTCTGTTCGATGGGAAAATCGGCGACCAACGTTTTGGTGTAGACTTTCGATGCGGCGATCAGGGCGCTGGTGTGGTCGAGCCACGTGTTTGCCGAGGCGGATTTCTTGGGATCGGCGATGGCTTCATCGCTCTTCTGGAGCCGCTTGGCGAGGTTGTCCAGCTCTTTGGTCTGCGAGCTGGCGGCCAGTGTGGTGGCTGCGGCGGCGAGGATCAAAAGAATCTTTTTCATGGTGTGTATCGTGTGAGTATGTGTTAGTTATTCGGTCACTTCAGCGGCAGCAACGATAGACGGGTCGTCGTTCGTTTCGTCGTCTTCGCTCTTGGGCACGGCGATCACTGAAGCGATCGAGTCGTTGTTCCGCAGGTTGATCACCTTGACGCCCTGTGCCGCGCGTCCGGTGACGCGGATGTCGGCAACGGGAATCCGAATCGTGAGGCCCGACCGGTTGATGATCATCAGGTCGTTTTCGTCGCTTACGGCCTGAATGGAGATCAGCTTACCTGTCTTTTCCGTGATCTGGATGGTCTTGACGCCTTTCCCCGACCGGCCGGTGATGCGGTAGTCGTTGATCCCTGTCCGCTTCCCGTATCCGTTTTCCGAGACGACCAGAATTTCCGGTTTCTGATCCGGTTCGACGGTCAGCATGCCGATCACTTCATCTCCTTCGTCGAGATTGATCCCCCGCACGCCTGCGCCGGTCCGTCCGATGGCCCGGACGTTCTCTTCTTCGAAACGAATCGCTTTCCCGCCTTTGGCGGCAATCACCACCTGGGCTTTCCCCGAAGTCAGGGCGGCGTCGATCAGCTGGTCGCCGTCTTTGATGGTGATGGCGTTCACGCCGTTCAGCCGGGGCCGCGAGTAGGCTTCCAGCAAGGTCTTCTTGATGATCCCTTCGCGGGTGCACATCACGATGTAGTTGCTGTTGACGTATTCCGGGTCGTTCAGCCTGCGCACGTTGATATAGGCTCGCACTTTGTCATCCGGTTCGATCTGGATGACGTTCTGAATCGCACGGCCTTTGGAAGAACGACTCCCTTCGGGTATTTCGTACACTTTGAGCCAGTAACATCTCCCCTTTTCGGTAAAGAAGAGCATGGTGTTGTGCATCGTAGTGACGTACAGGTGCTCGATGAAGTCTTCGTCCCGCGTGGCAGACCCTTTCGATCCCACGCCGCCCCTGGACTGTGTCCGGTATTCGGTCAGCGGGGTGCGCTTGATATACCCCAGGTGGGAGATGGTGATCACCACATCCTCGTCGGCGTAGAAGTCTTCGGGGTTGAACTCTTCTGCGGTCAGGACGATTTCGCTCCGCCGCTTGTCGCCGTACCGCTCTTTCATCTCGACGAGTTCGTCTTTGATGAGTTGCATCTGCATGGACTCGCTGCCGAGCAGTTCGTTGTAGTGGGCGATCATTTTGCGCAGTTCGTCGTACTCCTGCTGGAGTTTTTCGTGTTCGAGCCCGGTCAGTGCCCGCAGTCGCATGTCGACGATGGCCTGTGCCTGTAGATCGCTGAACTGGAAGCGGGCGATCAATGCCGTTTTTGCTTCCTCCGCGTTCTTGGCGGCCCGGATGATCCGGATGACTTCGTCGATGTTGTCCTGCGCAATAAGGAGACCCTCCAAAATGTGTGCCCTTTCTTCCGCTTTCCGCAAATCGTATTTCGTCCGCCGCACGATCACGTCGTGGCGGTGCCGAACGAAGTATTTGACCAGCTCTTTGAGGTTGAGCGATCTGGGCCGCCCGTCCACCAGCGCGATGTTATTGACCGAGAAGGTGGATTGCAGCTGGGTGTATTTGAACAAAGTATTGAGCACGACGCTTGCCACCGCGTCGTGTTTCAGGATGATGACAATCCGCATCCCGTTTCGGTCGGATTCGTCGTTGATGTAAGAGATCCCTTCGATCTTCTTGTCGTTGATCATGCCGGCGATCTTCTGGATCATCTCGGCTTTATTGACTTGGTACGGAATCTCGGTCACGACGATACACTCCCGCCCGCTCGCGGTGTGTTCGATGTCGGTCTTGGAACGGATCACGACGCGTCCCCGCCCCGTTTCGTACGCCTCGCGCACCCCTTCGTAACCGTAGATAATCCCGCCGGTCGGAAAGTCCGGTGCTTTGATCTTTTCGATGAGTTCCGAGATCTCGATGTCGGGGTTGTCAATATAGGCGTTTACGGCGTCGATGGTGTCGCTGAGGTTATGCGGCGGCATATTCGTTGCCATCCCGACTGCAATCCCGGAGCTCCCGTTGAGCAGCAAGAGGGGGATTTTCGTCGGAAGTACCGTCGGTTCGTAGATGGTGTCGTCGAAGTTGAGGGTGAAGTCGACGGTTTCCTTTTCGATGTCGGCCATCACTTCGTCGGTGATTTTCTTCATCCGGGCTTCGGTGTACCGCATCGCCGCCGGGCTGTCCCCGTCGATTGACCCGAAGTTCCCCTGTCCGTCCACCAGCGGGTACCGCAATGACCACTCTTGTGCCATCCGCACCATAGCGTCGTAGACTGAGGAGTCGCCGTGGGGGTGGAATTTCCCCAGGACTTCCCCGACGATTCTGGCGGATTTCTTGTACGGTTTGTCGGAGTAGAGCGACAGTTCGTTGCTCATCCCGTAGAGCACGCGGCGGTGCACCGGTTTGAGTCCGTCGCGCACGTCGGGCAGGGCCCGCGACACGATCACCGACATCGAATAGTCGATGTAGGCGGTCTTCATCTCCTCCTCGATATTGATCTTGATGATTCTCTCTTGCTGTTCTTGCATGGTTTGATTATCTAAGTCTCGCTTGGCTTTTCAAACGGCTAAGATAGCGTTTTTTTTTCGCATGACCAAGGGGTGCGGGGGCTTTGTTGAGGGGGCGGGGATGTTTTTCTGCGGTTGTTTTCGGAGAGGCGGCAGTCTTTGGGGGTGGGGGGTGAAGCGGCCGTGGGTTGGGGTAGTCCCAGCCGGCTTTCGATTGCCGCTCGGCCCCTGTTTATTCCGAGAGGCAACGCAGCTGAATACCGTGGGCACGAATGCTTGTATTGCTGGAGAGTAGGTCCGTCGTGCTGAAACCCAGATATATGCCGGCTGTATCTCCTGTCGTGGATGATGAGGAGTATCTGTTGTTGCTGACATACACCAGATCGCCTCGGATACCCTGATTGCCTCCATCGCGGCAGCCCGGGGCGGGCTGCTCGGCCTTTGAGCCGATTTCCGCAGGCTTCGGCTTGCACCAATCGATATGGGCGTGGCTGGGACAAAATAAACGCGCATTCTCTTCCAGATAAAGAGAATGCGCGTATCAACTTTTTGTAGTTCAAATCAGAAACTATCCGCCGAAGTTGTCGTACATGATATTCTCAGGCGGTACCCCCAAGGAGTCGAGCATCTTCACTACGGCCGAAATCATCATAGGCGGCCCGCACATCAAGTACAAACACCCTTCCGGATCTTCGTGGTTTTTGAGGTAGTTCTCGTACAGCACGTTGTGTACGAAGCCCGGGGTATATTTCACACCGGCGGCATCTGCTTCCGGGTCGGGCCGGTCGAGCGCCAGGTTGAACGAGAAGTTCGGGAAGTCGCGTTCGATTTCGGTGAATTCCGGCATGTAAGGCGCCTCTTTCAAAGCCCGGGCCCCATACCAGAACGATACCGGACGCGAAGTCTTTTCGGTCTTGAAGAGGTGCATGATGTGGCTCCGCATCGGCGCCATCCCGGCACCGCCGCCGATAAAGATCAGTTCCTGATCCGCCGGCAGGTTGTCGGGCAGGAAGAATTCGCCGTAAGGCCCCGAAATGGTTACTTTGTCGCCCGGTTTGCGGCTGAAGATATACGAGGAGCAGATCCCCGGATTGACCTTCATGAAGCCGCCCGTCGCCTTGTCGAACGGCGGGGTGGCGATCCGGATGTTCAGCATGATGATATTCCCTTCTGCCGGATGATTCGCCATGGAGTAAGCCCGGAAGGTAGGTTCCGGATTCTTGGTCACGAGGTCCCACATCTTGAATTTGTCCCAGTCTGGACGGAATTGTTCATCGACTTCCATGTCCGAGAACTTGATTTCGTCGTATTTCGGGACGTCGATCTGGATATACCCCCCGCTCCGGAAATTAAGCTGTTCGCCTTCGGGAAGTTTCACGACGAATTCTTTGAGGAAGGTCGAGATGTTCCGGTTGGAGATCACTTCGCACTCCCATTTCTTTACGCCCAGCACCGATTCGGGTACTCGAATCTTCAGGTTTTCTTTGACTTTGACCTGACAACCCAGGCGCCAGTGTTCCTGTTGCTGTTTGCGGCTGAAGAAGTTGACTTCGGTGGGCAGAATTTCGCCGCCGCCTTCCAAGACCTGGCATTTGCACATGCCGCACGATCCGCCGCCCCCGCATGCCGAAGGCAGGAAGATGTTCTGTTCCGCCAGGGTGGTCAGGAGCGATCCGCCGGTTTCTGCGGTGATCTCTTTTTCGCCGTTGATGGTGATGGTGACGTTTCCCGAGGGGGTCAGCTTTTTCTTGGCGAACAGCAGTACCGCTACCAGAATCAGCGTGATCGCCGCGAAGGCGATGATGGCCGTGACGAGGGTCGGCGTCAGACTCACGACGGCTGCCGAAAGAATTGTGGATGATATCATCGTATCTGTCTGTAATGCGTTAGAGTTGGATGCCGAGGAAGATCATGAAGGCGATCCCCATCAACCCGGTAATAATGAACGTGATCCCGACCCCTTTGAGCGGTTTGGGGATGTTGGAGTAGGTGAGTTTCTCGCGAATGGCGGCCATGCCGATAATGGCGAGCCACCAGCCGATCCCCGAACCGAAGGCGAATGCGGTGGCTTCGCCGATATTGGCGTAGGCGCGTTCCTGCATGAAGAGAGAACCCCCCATAATGGCGCAGTTCACGGCAATCAGCGGGAGGAAAATCCCCAGCGAGCTGTAAAGCCCCGGCGCGAATTTTTCGACGATCATCTCCACGAGCTGCACGATCGAGGCAATGACGGCGATGAAGATGATGAAGCTCAGGAAGCTGAGATCCAGGTCGGCCAGGGTCGGACTCACCCAGGTCAGGGCTCCCGGTTCGAGGACGAATTTATTGAGGAGGTAGTTGACGGGCACGGTCACGGTCATCACGAAGATCACGGCCAGCCCCAGACCCATAGCGGTCTTGACGGTCTTCGACACGGCGATGTAGGAGCACATCCCGAAGAAGAAGGCGAAGACCATGTTATCGACGAAGATCGACTTGACGAATATGTTCAGTATGTTTTCCATGTCTGGTTTCTAAGTGTGGATAGGAAATAACAGGCTTCGCTGGTTTTATTTCTCCTGCAGGTCTTTGTTCCGACTGCGGTGGATCCAGATGATGATCCCTACGGTAATCAAGGCCATCGGGGGCAGGATCATCAGGCCGTTGTTGGCGTAGCCGTGTTCATAGCACCACTGGGGAATCACCTGGTATCCCCATAAGGTTCCCGATCCTAACAGTTCGCGGAAGAAGGCGACGATAATCAGGATCAGGCCGTATCCCAAGCCGTTGCCGATCCCGTCGAGGAACGAGGGCCACGGTTTGTTCCCCATGGCGAACGCTTCGAGGCGCCCCATGATGATACAGTTGGTGATAATCAAGCCCACGAAGACCGAAAGCTGCTTGCTAATATCATAAACAAAAGCTTTCAGTACCTGATCGACGAGGATGACCAAGGCTGCGACCACAACCAGCTGGACGATGATCCGGATCCGCGACGGAATCCCTTTCCGCATCAGGGAGATGATCAGGTTGGAGAAGGCGGTCACGACGGTCACGGACAAGGCCATCACGAATGCGGGCTTCATCTTAGCCGTCACGGCCAAGGCGGAGCAAATCCCGAGGACTTGCACCAGAATCGGGTTGTTGCGGCCCAACGGCCCGAGCAGGGCGTTCATGTTTTTAGCCGAAAAGAGCGGCTCTTTTTCCTGGGTACTCATTATTTGGCTCCTCCTTTCGTAAGGGTATCGGTCGGGACGGTCGTCAAGCTGTCCGTCGCTAAAGTGTCGGTCGCGATGGTGTCGGCCACCGGTACGATCGACCGGTCGGCTTTGGTCTGCACGCTGCGGAAGAAGGGTTCGTAGTCGCCCAGACAGGTGAAGAGCATGGCTTTCACGCCGTTGGAGGTCAAGGTGCCGCCTGAAATGGCGTCCACGGCATACGCATTCCCCGCCGACGAGCCTTTCCCTTTCAGGAGGTCGATGGAGACGAACAGCCCTTCTTTGTTAAAGATTTGTTTGTCGATGAATTGGTTCTGGAAGGGCTTGGCGGCAATTTCCGCTCCGAGCCCCGGGGTCTCGCTCTTGTGGTCGAAGACGGCTCCTTCGATGGTGTTGCAGTCTTCGTTCAAGGCGATATAGCCCCAAACCGGCCCCCAGAGTCCCTTTCCGGTCACCGGAACGACGTACTCTTTCGCGCTCCCGGATAGGGTAGCGACGAATACCGGCATAGCTGTCCTGGCCGCAAACACAGCGGGCAGGTCGTTCAACGAGGCGAGCACCTCTTCGACCGGCGCTTCGTTCACGTGGCCGGTGGAGTCGACGAAGAAGGCGCCGGTAATGTATTTGGAGAATTCTCCCGCCACGTAGCTGTTCTTGTCCGCCGCGGCAGCGACTCCGTCGCCTGCGCCGATGGCGTTCAGAATGGCGCCCATCTTTTCGGTCTTGACGTTGGCCTGCTGCATGGGTTGCAGCTCGATGGCGGCAAAGGAGAGCACCGTGGCGACGATCACCACGAGGATGGTCGCGTAGGTGACGATATATGTGTTGCTTTGCTTGTTCATGGTTTCGGTAATAGTGGTGTTACGCGTTGACTTTGGCCCGTTTCAGGCGGCGTTTGATGTTCCCCTGTACGACGTAGTAGTCGATCAGCGGCGCCATGGCGTTCATAAAGAGGATGGCGAGCATCATTCCTTCCGGATAACCGGGGTTGAGAACGCGGGTGAGCACGCACAGAACACCGATCAGGAAGCCGTAGATCCACTTCCCGCGATCGGTCTGGGCCGCGGTCACCGGGTCGGTGGCCATAAAGACGGTACCGAACGCGAAACCGCCGATAAGCAGATGGTACCAAGCCGGAATATCCATCATCACATTCGTGCCGATGAGGTTGAAAATTCCTCCCATGACCAATCCCCCGATCACGGTGGAGAGCATGATCCGCCACGAGCCGACTCCTGTCCAGATCAGAATAAACGCTCCGATCAGAATGGCCAGTGTCGAGGTCTCGCCGATCGAGCCGGGAATCAGGCCGTAGAACCAGTCGATCGGCGTCGTCCCCATGCTCCAGTCAATGGATTGCGCCCCATTGGACAAAGCCGCTGCGGCGTCCGACAGCGGGGTCGCCCCCGAATATCCGTCGACCAGCTGCATCCCCGCTGCGGATGCGTTTTTCAGCCCTGCGACCCACACTTCGTTCCCCGAAATGGCGGTCGGATAGGCGAAGAAGATAAATGCCCGCGCCAACAAAGCCGGATTGAAGATATTCATCCCGGTGCCGCCGAACATCTCTTTGCCCACAACGACGGCAAATGCGGTCGCCACGGCCACGATCCAGAGCGGACAGTCCACCGGCATGATCATCGGAATGAGCATCCCGCTGACGAGAAAGCCTTCGTTGACCTCTTCGTGCCGCAGTTCGGCGAAGAGGAATTCGATTCCCAACCCCACCGCATAGGCCACTACGATAATCGGCAGCACTTTGAGGAAGCCGAACCAGAAGTTCGACCATACGGATACGTCGGAAAGCGTCAGTCCTAAAGCCAGGTTATGCTGGTATCCGATGTTGAACATCCCGAACAGCAAGGCCGGCAGCAGGGCGATGATCACGACGGTCATGGTACGTTTGAGGTCCATGGCGTCGCGGATGTGCGCCCCTTTCCGGGTGACGGTGTTCGGCACGTAGAGGAACGATTCGAATGCTTCGAATGTCGAAGCGAACCGACCGTATTTTCCGCCCTGTTCGAAGTTGGGCTTTATTTTGTTCAGATAGTGTCGTAATCCTTTCATACGGTGTGCGGCTTAGTTGAGTTCTTTGATCATCAGTTCGATCCCCCGGCTCAAGGTGGCCTGCCACTCGTTTTTGGAGGGGTCGATGAATTCGCACAGGGCGAGGTCTTCTTCCAGAACTTCGTAGATACCGAGGTTCTCCATCTTGTCGATGTCGCCGGCCATAACTGCCTTGATCAGGTAGAGCGGGTAGATGTTCATCGGCAGCACGCGGTCGTAGATGCCGGTCTGCACGAACGCCCGCGGGCCGCCGTTCAGGTTGGTGTCGAGGTTGTACCGTTTCTTGGGGAACATCCACGAGAAGTAGCTGTGCGATGCGGAGAATTTGCTGATCCGTGGCATGGCCCAGCCGAGGAATTCGTATTTGTTCCCTTCCGGAATGACGGTGACCTGGTTGTGGTAGAAGCCGAGGTATCCTTCGATGTCATCCGGCTCGACTTTGATGCCGGTGAGCGGGTTGCCGCTGATGATGCGCACGCCGCGCTCTTCACCGGCATCCTGAGGACGCAGATTCCCGTCGGTGATCGAGGAGATCAGGGCGCCGCTGATCACTTTGAAGTATCTCGGTTTCACGACTTCCGATCCGGTCAGCGCCACGATCTTGGTCATGTCCACCGTGCCGGTCATAAAGAGCCGTCCGATCATGGCCACGTGTTGCAGTTCGACCGTCCAGACGAGGTCTCCTTTATTGATCGGATCGATGTGGGCGATCTGGACGCCGACGTTCCCCGCCGGGTGAGGCCCTTCGATGTGGTGGATTTCTGCCTGTTTGATCCGGCTCAGCACGCCTGCGGTGGTGTCCGTCCCGACGGTCAGGTGGACTTTCCCGTCGGTCAGCTTCTTGAGTACTTCGAGACCGGCGATCAGGTGTTCGCCCTGATCCTGCACGAGGAAGTTGAGTTCCGGCGCGAGCGGCGCGGTGTCGAGTCCCGAGATGAAGATGGCTTTCGGGGTCGCCGCGGTGTCGGCGATCACGCCGAACGGCCGCTGCACGAGCATGGGCCAGAAGCCTGCCCGCAGCAAGGTCTCCCGCACCCGTTCGCGGGTGAGGTCGCCGATCGGACAGGTGTCGAACTGTTCGCTCTGCCGTTCGCCGTCGGGCCGTACCACGATGCTGAGGATTTTCCGCTTTTCGCCGCGGTTGATGGCGCTCACTTCGCCGCTCACGGGAGCGGTGAAGAGCACTTCGGGGTGCTCTTTGGAGAAAAACAGCGGGCTCCCGGCCTTGACCTTGTCGCCGACTTTGACCAGCAACTTCGGGGTCACGCCGCGGTAGTGGCTCGGCACTAACGCGTAGCCGGGGGCGTCGCCCCCTTTCGTCAGTACGCGCTCGGCGGCGCCGACGAGGTTGATGTCGAGGCCTTTGCGTAGTTTGATTACTTTCGACATATGGGTGATTGAATGATTATTGTCCTGTAATGAGAGGCTATTTCCCGTACCGGTAAACCGCACCGTCGGCACCGGTCACGTCGAGCCGGGCCGGTGCCGCAGCGTCAGCCAATGCTTCGACCCGTCCCACCACCTGGGCGTCGATGCCCAGTTCATGCGCAATGCCTATAATGGTCTCTGCCACCTCCGGCATCACATAGAGCTCCATCCGGTGTCCCATGTTGAAGACTTTGTACATCTCTTCCCACGGTGTTCCCGACTGCTCCTGGATGGCGGCGAACAGTGGCGGCACCGGCAGCAGGTTGTCCTTTATAATATGGAGTCCGTTATTGGCGAAATGCAGAATCTTGGTCTGCGCCCCGCCCGTGCAGTGGATCATGCCGCAGATGTGCTTCCGCCCTATTTCGTTGAGAATGCGCGTGATAACCGGAGCATAAGTTCGGGTCGGCGACAGCACGAGGCGCCCCATGTCCATATCCGCCGGCACGGTATATCCGTGGCGTTGGTAAGCCGCCGGCACGGGATCGGTCAGTTCGAACGAGCCGGTGTATACCAAGTCTGCCGGTATCCCCCCGTCGTAAGACTCCGGGTACCGCTCGGCCAAAGCCTTTCCGAACACGTCATGCCGCGCCGAGGTCAATCCGTTGCTCCCCATCCCTCCGTTATAGCCGGTCTCGTATTTGGCCTGTCCAAAAGAAGCGAGCCCGACGATGACGCACCCCGGCGCAATCCGGTCGTTGGTGATCACGTCGTCGCGCCGCATCCGGGCCGTCACGGTAGAGTCCACGATGATCGTCCGCACGAGATCCCCCACGTCCGCCGTCTCGCCGCCGGTGGAACGGATGTTCACGCCGTAGTCCCGCAAAGTCTGGAGAAACTCCTCGGTGCCGTTGATGATGGCGGAGATGACTTCGCCCGGAATCAGCCGTTTGTTCCGTCCGATGGTCGAGGAGAGGATGATGTTGTCGGTGGCGCCGATGCAGAGCAGGTCGTCGGTGTTCATCACGACGGCGTCCTGTGCCACCCCTTTCCACACGCCGAGGTCGCCGGTCTCGCGCCAGTACATGTAGGCGAGCGAAGACTTGGTTCCCGCCCCGTCCGCGTGCATGGCCAGGCAGTGTTCCGCGCTGCCGGTGAAATAGTCGGGAACGACTTTGCAGAATGCTTTGTCGAAGAGCCCTTTGTCGATGTTCCGGATCGCCTTGTGGACGTCTTCCTTGCCGGACGAGACGCCGCGGCCTGCATAACGGGAGTGGTCTGCCATCGCGTGTGTGACGTGTATTTTTAATGTCCGCAAAGTTATTCATTTTTTTTTTGTTTTTCGCGTAGTGTAGGGTGTTCTTTTGTGGTGGGGCGAGGGGGGATTTTGGGTATCTTTGCTTGCGGAAACCGATGATTCTTTAAAAATGATGACCAGTAAAAGGCAGGAGGCGGTGTTCGAGTTGGTCAGGAGTATGAGCAAGGCGGAAAAACGCAATTTCCGCCTCTATGCGCAACGCCAGGCGGGAAACGGGGAGGCGAAGTTCATGGCGTTGTTCGATGCGCTGGACGGGATGGAGGAGTATGACGAGGCTCGGGTGCTCAAAAAAACGGGGATACGGAAAGAGCAGCTGCCCAATATGAAGGCTTATCTCTATCGTCAGATTCTGGTCAGCATCCGGCTGTTGAATGTCCAGCATGTGGGGGTGATGGAGATTCGCGAGATGATCGATTTCGCGCGGGTGTTGTACGACAAGAGCATGTTCCGGCAGGCGCTGACGATGCTGGATCGGGCCAAGCGGATGGCGCTGGAGGCGCAGAAGTTTACGCTCGCGCTGGAGATCGTGGAGTTCGAGAAGCGGATCGAGTCGATCTTCATGCAGCGCAGCGCGACGAGCCGGGCCGAGGAGCTGAGCAATCAGGCACGGACGCTGGCCGAACGGATCGCCAATATCAACCAGTTGTCGAACCTTTCGGTGCAGCTCTACGGACTGAATCTCCAGCTGGGGTATGTCCGCAGCGAGAAGGACCGGAAGATGGTGACCGATTTTTTCCGCGAGCGGCTGGAGGCGTTCGACGACCGGGGGATGAGTTTCCACGAGCGGCTCTATCTCTACCAGGCGCGGATGTGGTACCACTATATCCGGCACGATTTCGTGATGTGTTACCGCTATGCGCGGCGGTGGGTGGGGCTGTTCGACGAGCGGCCGGATCAGCGGGCGGTCTATTACGACCTCTATGTGCGGGCGGTGGCGCGGTTGCTGGATGTGTTGTTCATGACGCGGATGCACGACCGGATGGCGGAGGCGATCGCGAAGTTCGAGGGGGAGTTGGCGCAGGTGAAGCCGATGACGGAGAATCTGACGATTCTGGCGAGCCTGTGTCTGTTGCAGGCGAAGATCAACCTGCATTTCCTGGAGGGGAGCTTTGCGGAGGGGGTGGAGCTGGCGCAACAGGTGGACGATTTCGTGCGCGACCACGGACGGTATGTGGACGAACACCACCGGATGTTGCTGGCTTACAAGGTGGCGTGCATCTATTTCGGGAACGGGGATTATAAACGGTGCATGAGTTACCTGCATCGCATTATCTCGATCCCGAATCCGCAGTTCCGGCGCGATTTGCAGGTTTTCGCGCGGATTCTCCACCTGATCGCGTCCTACGAGGCGGGGGAGGATTATTCGCTGGAGTACCAGATTCGGAGTGTCTATGCTTTTGTGGTGAAGATGAACGACATGCACGCGGTGCAGCATGAGATTATCACGTTCCTCAAGCGGATTCCGCACACGTATGCGTCGGATTTCCGGGGGGAGCTGGAGCGGCTCTACGAGCGTCTCAAACCGTTCGAAAACCATCCGTACGAGCGGCGGCCGTTCTTCTATCTGGACATCATTTCGTGGCTGGAGAGCAAAATCCGGAATATTCCGATCGCGGAGATTATCCGGAGCAAGTACCGGGCGGAGGGGAGGAAAGGCGGGTTGTAGGGGAGCCTTTTTTTGGGGGGGGAGAGGCTGCCCGGTTCGAGTGCCGCTCGGCATTCGAACCGGGCAGTCTCGGCTTAAATAGCCGGCCTCCTTTACCAAGGCGCCTTTACCTAAAGAAACCGTCGGGGGATTTTCAAGGGGGATGCGAATCCCCCTTGAATGTGCTTTTTGCCTACTTTTTATCACATAATAAAAAGTAGGGGCCCCCGCGGCCTAAGCGGACCAGAGAGAAGAGATAAACAGTCTCCTTGACATGGACAGCCGCCCGACTTTAATTCGAAAACATCGAGTTCTGTTCGCGCGCCTTGGGAAATCTTGTCAAAACGTGCCAGCACATTTTGACGATTTCCCTCTTTAGGCGTGGCGCGCGGTTTGGTTTGAGGGG
>NZ_CAJTUJ010000038.1 GCF_910579375.1 uncultured Rikenella sp. | reverse complement strand
CGTAGTGGTGATCGACTTGAAAGAGAATGTCCGTCAGGGAGGAGCACGAAACCGAGGAATCGAAATCGCGCGAGGAGAATATATCGGTTTTGTGGATGCGGACGATTGGGTCGATCTCCAAATGTTTGAGAAACTATATAACAAAGCGAAAGAAACAAAGGTAGAGGTTGTATCCTGTGATTATGAGATAGTCAATCAGCTGGGTAGAGTACAGCTTGGTAAATTACCAGACCGCAGTGACATATATGGGACAATTACAGAACAAACCCGTCCGGAGGTGATTTTGACCACAGGAAGCATCTCGTGTAAATTAATTCGGAGAGAACTGCTGGAACGTACCCATTTACGGTTTCCGGAACAAATTTTCTACGAAGACAACTGTTTTAATACGATATTGGGAGTGGTTTTAGAGACATATGCCCATTTACCCCAATCTTTATATTATTATTTTGATAATTCAGATTCCACCACGCGAAAGCGTAATTCTATGCGGATAGCTGACCGCTTCAAATCGTTGGATCTGCAATTGGATTATATGCAGTCGAAGGGTCTGGAATTAAAATATGCTTCGGTAATTAATTATATCGTCATCCGTACATTATTCAATACGGTGACGAGCTACCTGGGAACTTCCGATGAGCCGGATAGGAAGGTTTTGTATGAGGTGCACAAACGTTTGAAACTCCAGGTCGTTCCAGAGAATGGGCGGAATCCGTATGTGGGTCGATTGTTCTCGTCGCGCGAGAAACTACATTTGATGTTGTTTCGATTTAGTCCGCGACTTTATATGACATTTCGAGAAATAAAACGATCTTTGCGGTTAAGAAAACATAAATCGTTTCTTTTTTGTGGATGACGATTAGATCCAGAGCGCATAAGAGTTTCCTCAATGCCCGTACCAATCTGATTTTCTATTTTTTGGTATTGGCTGCGACTTTCTTTTCGAGAAAAATCTTTCTCGAAAAGTTAGGAGACGATTTTGTGGGGATGACCTCGACGCTTTCCAATCTGCTCGGATTGCTCAATCTGGCGGAATTGGGAGTGGGGAGTGCGGTGGGGTATATGCTCTACAAACCGCTGGTCGAAGGAGATCGGGAGCGGATTAATCAAATCGTTTCGGTATTAGGCTATGTCTATCGCAAGATTGGCTTGGTGGTGATTGCCGGAGCGGTCGTATTGGCTGTTTTTCTGCCCTGGATCCTGGAAAGTGCGCCGTTCAGCAATTTGCTCATCTATTTTACCTATTTGAGCTATTTGGTGGGAGCCGTACTGGGGTATTTTGTCAACTACCGGCAGTTGTTGCTGAATGCCGATCAGCGGCAGTATGTGGTGACCGCTTATTACCAAAGTGCCAATATCTTGCGGCTCTTGATCCAGATGGCCGTGCTGTATCGCACCTCCAATCCGTATTATTGGGTAGGGATCGAGATCGGATTTTCGTTTATCTATAGTTGGATTCTGAACCGGCGTATCGACCGGGCCTACCCGTGGTTGAAAACCGCGGTCCAGAACGGACGACAGTTGCTGAAAGCGTATCCGGAATTGATTAAATATACCAAACAGATTTTCGTTCACAGGATAGGAGCGACCGCACTGTTCAATCTTTCTCCGGTATTCGTCTATGCCTATACATCGTTGACGATAGTAGCGTACTATACGAACTATACGCTGATCGTGTCGAAAGTGCAGTTGCTGGTTTCGCAGCTTTTGGGGAGCGCCGATGCCGGGATCGGCCAGCTGGTGGCCGAGGGAGATGAGAACCGGATCCAAAAAGTGTTTCGAGAGATATTCGCCCTGCGTTATTGGGTAGGAGGCACTTTGGTCGGGGCGCTATGGTTCGGATTGAATCCGTTTATTCAACTGTGGTTGGGGGCGGAGTATCTCTTGCCGCCGGGTACGGTGGCTCTGATCCTGTTGAACCTCTATATCATGTTTACCCGTGTGGCCGATAGTTTCAACATGGCTTACGGCTTGTTCTATGATACCTGGGCGCCGATTACGGAGGCCGGATTGAACGCGGGATTTTCCGTGTTGTTAGGTCATTTCTGGGGGTTGAACGGGGTTTTGTTGGGAACCACCCTGAGTATGTTGGCGATCGTGGTGATTTGGAAACCTTATTTTCTGTTTAGCAAGGGTTTCCGGTTGTCCGTATGGAGATATTGGCGGCGGGTGGGAGTTCATGTATTGATTCTGGCCGGAGTATTTGTTTTAATCGGATGGTTGAATCGTTATTGTCCGGTCGACCCGGCGGCGGGATACGGCGTTTGGTTCCTCTATTCGTTGACTGTCACGGCTCTTTTTGCCCTGTTGCTTTTTGGTGTAATGTTGCTCTCGACGGAGGGAATGCGTACTTTGACATCGCGCATGATGCAGTTGATACGCAGTCGATTGCGGCGTTAAGGGATGGGGTGCTCCGTGATGCGTACAAAAAACGGGAACCTGTCGATTCAAGGTTCCCGTTTTTTCTGAAAGTATAAGCAGGAGGGGGTGTTTTAATCGGTATATCCGCTCATTGCTTTATAGTACCGTTCGATGTGTTCTTTTTGTTGTGCCACGGTGCAAAAACGCGTGTAATCTCCCGCCAGAAAAGCCTGGGTTTGCAGATAAAATCCCGGTTTAAAGTCGACATCGAGTCGATTGTCGATTTCAACCGGATTAACCGTCACCGACCCGATTTCTTGTATTTGGAGTGTCTCCATGGGTTTGAAATAGAGTCTGTGCTTTCGAGTCAGCATCTCGATCACCCACCGCCCCGGCGACTGCCAAGCGGCACCGTAATTAAATAAAGCGCCCTGTTGTGTAACCCCTGCACCGGCAAAGACTGTTGCGGACGGGTGCCAGTCAAGTAGCCTCTCGCCGGCAAGATAACAACTGAGGCGTTCGGGTTGTCCGCCCAGAAAAAATGCAGTGTCGATCACATGCGATGAATTACCCAGTAGCCAGTGTCGGCATGCGATTTCGGCATAATTATCCGGATGGATGGTGTGAGTCCATTCTGTAAACTCGAAGTTGAATGCAATCACGCCCCCATCTTTGTTGATTATTTCTTCGGCCTTGAAGACCGAGCTATAAAAGCGTCGGTTATACGCCAAGGCGATCATACAGCCGTTTCGTTCTGCTTGTTCGCACAAAACATCGATCTCGTGTAAAGCGCCGATTCCGGGTTTTTCGAGCAGGATTTTTTGTACGCCGTAGTCCATCAACTGTCGGGCGGTCGTTGCGAGTTGATCGATGCCTACGGCTACGATAGCTGCTTCAGGAAGTTTCGGAGCGGAGGCCAGAAAGGTCTCTAACCCTCCTTTTACCACATTGTGCCCCGTAGCTGCTTGGAATGCTGTCGCCGAGTTTTCGCCTCGTCCTATGGCCGTGTATTCACATTGTAATGCTGCGAGGACTTTCGCGTACTCGCGGCCCATGTTGCCTACTCCGATCAACCAAATCATCTTTGTCGTGTTTATGTTATCGGGCAATTATCCCCGTTTTTTCCCGTTGAATTATTATAAAATTTCACTAGAGGCTGTAAGAAGGTCAGGTGCAGTCGTGCCGATTCAGTATAAGAAGGCAGAGCGCAAATTCCTTGTTGCAAGATTTGTTCGGCTACGAGTCCGGTCAATTGGCTTTGGTATTTCATGCCGATATTTCCCCAGAACTGCCCGTTTTTTGTGATGGTATCGCTGGTCTCGTTGATCTCGTACCGTGCCTGGTCGGTTGAAATAATCAGTTGTGACGCCACATCGTCCCGGGACGACGATGTGATGTGCAGGATATTGCCTCGTTTCGTCGAACTGGTTATTGTTCCTGTAAATTCGACGTATCCAGGGCGCTTGCTTGCCTGTATCTCCGGATCCAGTGCGCTGAGATCGAACGGTTGTATGTCTGTGTCGCCGGTCAGGAATGCGAAGTGGTCGATGAAGTGGATGGTGTTGCATCCCAACCCCCAATTCGAACCGTTCTTTTCATATGTGATTATTCCTGTATAATTCTGCAACTCTTTCTGTAACAACTGGTATCCTTGAAATAGACGACGGGTACAGTTTATCCATGTCTTACCCGATAAACCTTTATCCTGAAGTAAATCGTGAATCGTGTGATAGGATTTTAAATCCGGGAAAAGAACTTTTTCCAGTAACAAGTAAGAAACTCGTTTCTTGGATAGAAGCTCTTTTAAAATTGTCGCACGAGGTTTCGAACCGGTCGCGATAATTACCAGATCGATTTCAGCATCCAGTTGATCCATATCAGTCAGATAATCAATCGAATGTATCTGTGGATTGGTTTCGATTTGTTCATAACGATCTCGTGCTGTATCCAATGCTGCTTGTGAGCTGTCCACGACTTGGATACGCATGGGTAATCGTGCCGATTTCAATCCTTGCAAATGCCGACTGCCTAATTGTCCGGCGCCTATGATAGCGATATGACACATGAAGTCAAATAAAAATAAAGTACAATGTGGTTTCGTTGTTGATGTTAATATAGCAATCTTATTTGTTGCGCATGAAATGTTCAACAATTTGCCAATCCGTCAAGGAGTCTATGTCATAAGATGTTTCTTCCGACATGACGTATTTCAACCGTTTTGTGAAGTTTGGAATGCCTTTTTTTTGTAACGAGATCGGATTGATTATGTAGATCGCTCCGTTGTATTCGTAATATGACGTTATTTGCTGTCTGGGTCCACTATGTGTATTGAGTGTGGGAATCAGCCACCCTTCTTCATTTTCATGACTGATGACGGCAGCAGCATGGGATTTTTTGACGGATACCACCATGTCTATTCCCGGATGGGTCTCGTAAAGTGCCAATGCTTCATGCACTTGTGCTGCAGTACGTAATGGAGAGGTGGGCTGAAGTAACAGTATGGCATCGTATTCCCGTCCTTGCTGTTGGTAAAAGTTTAGCGCATGTACCAGGACGTCGTTTGTTGTGGCTGTGTCTGTACTGAGGTGGGCTGGTCGTACAAATGGCACATACAATCCGTATCTTTCAACAACGTCGATAATTTCTTGTGCATCGGTTGATACGCAAATATCTTTGTCGGAAACAATCGTTCGTGCCAACTCGATCGAATAACCGATTAACGGTTTACCGCACAGCGGCCGTATGTTTTTCCCGGGTAGTCCTTTGCTGCCTCCACGAGCGGGAATGATGACAAGTAGTTTCATGAACCGCCTTTATTGTTTGTGTATGTGCTGGGCCAACTCCTGCACCTTGCGGAAGTCGTCCGGTTTGCCGATGTCGATCCAGTAGCCGGACAACGGATAGCGGATGACTCGTTTCTGCTGCGCAATCAGTGCCTCCATCAGGTCGGTGGCGTTGTAGAAAACACCGTCCGGAATCTGGTCGAGCACCGTGCGTCGGAGCAGGTAGATGCCGGCGTTGGCGTAATAATGGAAGTTGGGTTTTTCCTTGATGCCTTTGATCTCGCGCGTGTTCTCGATTTCGAAGATCCCGTAGGGTACGTTGACGTTGTACGGAACGGCGGCGATGCTCATATCCGCATCGTGCTTTTTGAAATGGAGGTAAAAATCCTCTAGGTCGATATTGGTGAACAGGTCGGAGTTCATCACCAAAATCGTGTCGTTGTGCCAGTCGGGAATGAATTTCACGGAACCCATCGTGCCGAGGTATTCCGGTTCGCGCACACACCGAACGCGAACCCCCTCCGTTCCCTTCGGCTGTGCGAAGTGCGTTTCGAGCTGTTCTGCCAGGTAATTGACGGTGACGTTGATATGTTCGATCCCGTGTCGCAGCAGGTTGTCGATGTTATAGTCGATGATCGGTTTCCCGGCTACCGACAGCAGCGGTTTCGGGGTCTCCAGTGTCAAGGGCCGCAGCCGTTCTCCTTTGCCGCCCGCCATCAGTACGGCGTCGAGCGGCAGGAACGACCGTCCGCCTGCGAAACTAACCACCCGCACGATGCGTTCCTCCCTGTCCAGAACCGGAACGAGTTTGAGCTGCCGTTCCTTGATATGTCGCAAAGTCTGCACACTGAAATCTCGCTCGCGAATCGCCGTGAAATGAGGATTCATCACCTCCTGAATCGAGCTTTCCAACCCGCATCCGTTCGATATGGCCCGTCGTATATCGCCGTCGGTTACGGTTCCGACCACTCGTCCCGTATCGTTTTCGATGGCAAACAGGGTCAGTGACAAATCGGCCGAAATGTCGTTGAGTTTCCGCACGGCGTCCAATATGGTAGCGGTCTGGGGGATAATATGTCGTGTGTGGTCTCTCATTCCGTCGTCGTGTGCGGCAGGTCGTGGAAATGCTTTTGTACGGCTAAGGCCTGCCCGCCCAGGTGTTTTTTGATCGTTTCGTAAATGCGTATCGCCGTGTCCGGCCGTTCGTAAGGGTTGAAGCCGGTGGCCGGAATCCCGCCTGTTAAAAGTAACGATAATTTTTCAATAATCTCCTCTTGTGTCGTTCCGCAGTGCACGACCGACGGTGCCGCGATCCGTCCCCGCTGCCGGTCGCCGATATCGATCGTCGGAATCCGGAAGCTCGGCACTTCGACGATCCCGCTGCTCGAATTCCCCACCACCCCGCCGATATATTGCAAGACGGACAGATAGCGTTTTAATCCCAATGAGGTGAACCATACGCACCGCTTGTTCCGGCTCGCCTCGGCGCACCATGTTCGTATCCGCTCCGCAATAACCCCGCTGCCCGTGTCCGAGTTGGGCATCGTGAAGATGACCCGCACGCCGGCACGGGTGCGCATGGTGTCGTCCAGAGCCCCCAGCAAGGCGTCGATTTGCTGTTCGGCATCGGACTGTTCGTCGAGTGTCACCGGATGGTAGGTGACCAGCAAGGTCTGCCGGTCGATCGGGAACCCTCCGAGGCTCTCTTCGGTCTGTGCCTGAGACCACAAAGGTATCTGCCGTATATTGTCCACCCCGATCGCGCCCACGTTATATACCGTTGCAGGATCTTCGCCCAGCTGGATGACCCGTTGCCGATACGCCTCTGTCGAGGTGAAGTGCAGGTGCGACATCTTCGTGATCGCGTGCCGTATCGCGTCGTCGAAGGCTCCCTCGGTGATCTCTCCGCCGTGCAGATGGGCCACGGGAATCCGAAAGATCAACGCCGCCTCCACCGCACACAGAATCTCGTATCGATCCCCCAGCACGATAATCAGGTCGGGCTTTAGCGCATCGTACGCCCGCGCGAACCCGCTCAAGGCGCGACTCATCTCCATAACGGTCTCCTGCGGGGTATCTTCGGTCGCGGTTTCGTCGATCGTGGGCACGCGGTAGTCAATGGCGAATCCGTCGGATTCGATCTCTTTACTGGTCTCGCCGTATCGGGCCGAGAGGTGCATGTGGGTGGCCACGATTTGCAGCTGCAACTCCGGATCGGCCGCAATCAGCCCGGCCAGGCGCGTGAGAAGCCCCCATTCGGCCCGGGTGCCGGTGACTATGCAGATTTTTTTCATAATTCGATCGGTTCGTCCGGTTCGAAATTTCGCGGGGCCGGTTGTCCGACAACGGATTCCCAGCGCATCGGGCAGAGTCCCGTCCCGGGCCGTTTGGCCGTGAGATTTTCCTCCGTAAACAGCTCTCCCCGCTTAATCGCCGTTGCCGCCACAATCGATTTGCGCGCGATGGGAATATTCGGTCGTTCGGCCGGCGTCGGCTCTTTGGTGCCGTTGCCTAAGGCCGATTCCACGGCCCGGATTTGCCGCACCATGGCTTTGAGCTCGTCCGGCTCGAGCGAGGCCTTGTGATCCGGCCCGGGCAGGCTCCGATCGAGCGTAAAGTGTTTTTCGATCACGGTCGCCCCCATCGCCACCGCTGCTACGGGTATCTCGATCCCTTCGGTATGGTCGGAGTAGCCGACGGGCAGGCCGAACCGTTCGTGCATGGTCTGCATCGCACGCAGATTGACCTGGTCTTTTGGCGCGGGATATTCGGTGGTGCAGTGCAGCAGGGTAATCCCGTTCCGCGGTGTCCCGAAGCGGGTCAGCACGTCGATAGCCGCTTCGATTTCGTCGAGCGTGGCCATCCCGGTGGACAGGACGACCGGTTTGCCGGTTCGCCCGATGGCGCGCAGGTAGGGAAAGTTGGTCACTTCGCCGCTGGGGACTTTCCAAAAGGAGAGCCCGATTGGCGGTGAGGCGAGAAAGTCGATGCTGGAGAGGTCGAACGGGGTGGAGAGGAAGCCGACACCTCTGGCCTGGCAATGAGATACAAGTGCGTGGTGGTCGTCGGCCGAGAGTTCGAGCCGCTTGAGCATGGTGTACTGCGACTCTTCGCCGTGACCGAGATTGCGGCTTTGATAGGCAGCCTGCCGGGCGGTTCGGGTTACCAGTTTGTCGGCCTGGAAGGTCTGGAACTTGACATAGTCTACCCCTGCCGCCGCCGCCGCGTCGACGAGCTGCCGGGCCAGCTCCGGGGAGCCGTTGTGGTTTACGCCGGCTTCGGCGATGATCAGTGTCCTCATAGTCGTTTCATGAGTATGGCCGGATTTCCGGCATAGATGCCCGGTTCTTTCAAGGTCTTGCGCACGAAAGAGCCGGCGGCGATGATACTATCGGGTGCGTTGATCGAGATGCCGTTCAACATCACGGACTGGGATCCCAGGAAAACCCCGGGCGCGATCCGGCAGTCGCCGTTGACCATGGCGCCGGTGGAGATGTGGCAGTAATCGCCGACCGTAGCGTCATGTTCGATATTGGCCAACGTATTGATGATACATCCCTCTCCGATTACCGCCCCGGCATTGACCATGGCGCCGTGCAACACCACGGTTCCCGCACCCAGAACGGCGTGTCGGGAGACGTGAGCGGTCGAGGCGACGATGGTGGCGAATAGGCCTTTTTCTTCCATGACACGGGCTGCAATCCGTCGCCGTATCTCTGCGGTCTTGATGTGTCCGACGGTGATGACGAACCGGGTGTCGGGTTGCGAAGCGACGAAGGTCGACAGATCATCATCGGTGCCGATCACCGGATAGCCCAAGACGGTTGTCCCCACTTTATCCGCCGTGTCGAGTATGCCTGCGATTTTCCATTGGCCGGAAGACTCTGCGGCTTCGATCACCGATTTGCAGTGGCCCCCGCCGCCGATCAGGATAAGCGGTGTCATAGTCGTACAGAGCTGGGGATGTTGACGATGCGGTCAGCGAACCATTCGGCGGTGGAAAGGTCGCCGCATTCCGATCCGGCGAACATCGGAAGGCGGTTCATCAGCTCCCAAATCGGACGAGTCATCACGCCGTTGTCATTGGTTTGGGTCAGGAACTCAATCTGTGCCTCGTGATCCGGCAGAATCACGGCGTTCAGCCAATAGTTGCTCCGGGTATCCGCCGGTTCGCCGAAAAATTCGATATTCGCAGGGTGGTTGGAGAAGTGGGCCGCATATTCCGCAGCTACGGCCCGTTTGGAGTCGATATAGGCCGGAAGGCATTCCAATTGCGCACATCCCAAGGCGGCATTGATGTTCGGCATCCGATAGTTGTACCCCACCGCATCGTGTACGAATTCCCAACGGTGCGGCACTTTGGCTTGGGTGGTCAGGTGTTTGGCCCGTTCGGCCAGTTCGATATTTTCTTCGTTGAAGAGGAGCATTCCGCCGCCGCCGGTGGTAATGGTCTTGTTTCCGTTGAAGCTCAGCACGCCGACGCGGCCGAAAAGACCGGTGTGCCGTCCTTTGTAGAGCGATCCGACACTCTCTGCCGCATCCTCCACCAGCTCGATGTGCCACTCCCGACACACAGCGACCAACTCGTCCAAGTGTACCGGATGGCCGAAGGTGTGCATCGGTACGCAAGCCTTGATCCGTCGGCCCGTCCCTTTGTTGTAGCACTGCCCGTCCCGTACCGCGGCATGCCCGGCCAGCCATTCGCCCATTCGGGCCGGTGAGAGGCCCATGGTGTCGCGATCCACGTCCACGAATACCGGATGCGCTCCGCAATACGAGATCGCGTTGGCCGTGGCGATAAAGGTCAGCGGTTGGGTGATCACCTCGTCTCCGCGCTCCACGCCGGCCAGCATCAGGGCCATGTGCAAGGCATTGGTGCCGCTGACGCACACCACGGCTCTGGCAGCGCCGGTATAAGTCGCCATATCCCGTTCGAATCGGTTGACGAATTCACCCACGCTGGAGACGAACGTGGTGTCGATACATTCGTTCAGGTATTTTTTTTCGTTCCCGGAGAAGGTCGCGGCATGCAGCGGTACGAACCCCTGTGCGGCATAGGCGGGATACATCTCCCTGATTTTTTCGATAATCTGTCGGTAGTCCACGGTCTTTCGATTTACCATACAAAGATACTCCTTTATATGATATCCTGTATGGAACCCGCGGATGGGTTTCCGCCATCGGATCGTTTCGGACCTATTTGCGCAAGACATCCACCGGATTGGCTCGTACCGTTCGCCAGGACTGCCACAAGACCGAACTCCCGGCAATTGACAAAAGGTTGCCGAAGGGCTGGAAAAGATGTGTCAATACTTTGGAGAGAGTTTACAACTCCGCGACGAAGCGTTCGACCAAGGCGCACATCCGCGGCGTCGCCTCACGACCCGCGGCGATCACCTCGTCGTGCGTCAGCTTCACCCCCGTCCCCGTCAGCACGTTCGTGATCAGCGAGAGGCCGAATATGCGAACCCCCCGGTGTCGCGCTGCGATCACCTCCGGCGTCGTGGACATCCCCACCGCATCGCCGCCGATCTGGCGGAAATAACGTACCTCGGCCGGCGTCTCGTAGCTCGGCCCGGTCGTCCCCACATAAACCCCCTGATGCAGAACCGCTCCCTGCGTTTCGGCCACCCGATGGGCCTGGGCGATCAGCTGCCGGTCGTACGGCTCGCTCATGTCCGGAAACCGCACGCCCGCCTCCGGATCGTTCGGCCCGATCAACGGGTTCGGAATCAGGTTGATGTGGTCTTCGATCGCCATCATATCGCCCGCTGAGAAACGCGGGTCGAGGCCGCCCGCCGCGTTCGACACGATCAGCGTGCCGATCCCCAGGTCGCACATCGCCTGCACCGGCAAGACCACCTCCCGGATCGGATACCCCTCGTAGTAGTGCACCCGCCCCTCCATCGCGATCACCCGACGACCGCCCAGCACTCCGTAGATGAAGCGCCCTTTGTGTCCCTCGACCGTCGAGCGTGGAAAGTCCGGTATCTCGCTGTAACTCAATGTGGAGCTCACTTCGATGCGCTCGGTCAGCGCGCCTAAGCCGGAGCCCAGCACGATGCCGACTTCGGGCGGGGTCGAAGGGCTGATTCCCAGTCTATTCCGGATGAAGGACGTTGTATTTCTGATTTTCTCTGGCATATTGTTCCAATTGTCGCCGGAAGTCGCTCTCCCGGTTTTCCAAAAATTCCACGCGGATGGAGACGTAGTAGAGTCTCCGTTTGAAGTCGTCGCTGATTTTCCGGCTGTTCATGAGCCGGACGGCGTCTTTCTCGGTCACCACCACGACGGTCTCGGGCGGACAGCCGGACAAGGCCTCTTCGGCGGCGTGTATGTCCTTCATCTTGAAGGTGTAGTGGTCGCGGAAGACGAATGTCTGCCGCAGGTCGTAGCGGGATTCGAGCCCGGCCAGAAAACGGGTCGGGTTGGCGATCCCGACCATGGCGATCACCGGCGTCCCTTCGGGCAGCGTATCCGGCTGACCGTAAGCCGGATAGAGCGGTTTGGGGGGCTGCGAGACCATCCGGGTGAAGTAGAGGCTTTGGTACGGATAAAGGTCGAGGTTTTTGCTGACGATCCGGTAGTCGAGGGGTTTCATCTCCTCGGGACACTTCGTGACGACGACCATCTGGGCCCGCGAGAGTTGCGCCGGGCGGTCGCGCAGCCGGCCGAGGGGCAGCATCCGGTCTTCGTAGACCGGGTTGTGGTAGTCCATCAGGACGATGTTGACCCACGGTTCGACGTAGCGGTGCTGGAAGGCGTCGTCCAGAATGATGAGGTTGACCTCGGGATGGGCTTCGCGCAGCCGTTCGATCCCCTCGACGCGCCGTTCGCAGACGGCGACGGGAATGTCGGGGTACTTGAGTTTGATCTGTTTGGGTTCGTCGCCGACTTTCTTGAAGGAGCTGGTCACTGTGGCGAGCAGGAAGCCTTTGGTCTTCCGTTTGTAGCCGCGCGAGAGGACGGCGACGCGGAACTCGCTGGAGAGCAGCTCGATGAGGAGTTCGGTGTGGGGGGTCTTGCCGGTGCCGCCGACGGTGATGTTCCCCACGCAGATGATGGGGATGTCGAATTCGCGGCTCTTCAGCACGCCCCAGTCGAACAGCCGGTGGCGGATGTCGATCACGCCGCCGTAGAGCCAGGCTAACGGGGCGGCCAGTATTTGTCCGAGCAGTTTCAATGTGCTATTATATTGGTTACGAGTCGGTTGTGCGGTATCTCCGGGGGGCTCGCGCGGCGGGGTGAAAACGGGAGGGCGGAGGCGGGAAGTTACAATAAAATGTTGTAACTTTTAAACAGAATATAGTAACTTTATTGTAACATTTATACATAATCGGTGCGAGAAGTAGTCGTAGGGCCGATTGTGTTACAACATGGGGTTTATATTCGTTCACTTTTTTGCTCAGTAGCGCCATTCGAGGGTGAAGGGCATGGAGGCCTGGATGCCGCTCCGGGGGATCAGGGGCCGGAGGTGTTCGAGTTCGCGGTCGAGCAGGCGGGGGCCGGTGGCGGCAGAGGGGCTGCTGCCGAGGCCGAGGCGGGCGACGATGCTGCCGCTCAGCGAGCCGAGCAGGGTGGCGAAGGTGGGTTCTTCGGGTTCGGGGTATTGCCGGATGGCGTAGTCGGTGTCGGAGAGGCCGGCTCGCTGGGCGGCGAGACGGATGGCGTCGCGAAGGGTGCCGGTGGCGTCGGTCAGGCGGTGTTCGGTGGCTTGGAGGCCTGTCCAGACGCGTCCGCCGGCGAGGGTGTCGACGGTGTCGAGACTGAGGCTGCGCCCTTCGGAGACGACTTGCAGGAAGCGGTTGTAGACGCTGTCGACGCCGTTCTGGATGTAGAGGCGTTCGGCGGGGCTGAGGGGACGGAAGGGGTTGCCCATGTCGGCGCCGGGGGCGGTGCGGACGCCGTCGGAGGTGATGCCGAGGTGGCGGGAGGCGCCTTCCTGGAGGTTCACGACCAGACCGAAGACGCCGATGGAGCCGGTCAGGGTGGTGGGGGCGGCGAGGATGTAGTCGGCGTCGCAGCTCATGTAGTAGCCGCCGGAGGCGGCGTAGTCGCCCATGGAGACGATGACGGGTTTTTCGGATTGGCGGAGCTGGCGGACTTCGCGCCAGATGATTTCGGAGGCGAGGGCGCTGCCGCCGGGGCTGTTGACGCGCAGGACGACGGCGTGGATGTCGGGGTCGCGGCGAATTTCGCCGAGGGTCGCGGCGAGGGTGTTGCCGACGATCTGTTCGTTCGGGTCGCCGGCGTCGACGATGTCGCCGGAGGCGTAGACGATGGCGATTCCGTTATCGGAGTCGGGATTGCCGAGGAGGTCGGCGGAGGGGGTGGCGGGGTTGCCGTGGTAGTCGGCGAGGGGGATGAGGCGGGGATCGTCTGATGGGTCGTCGGTGTTGTGGATCAGGGTGTTGAGTTGGTCGCGAAGTTCATCGCGGTAGAGGAGGCTGTCGACGAGCCGGAGGCGAAGGGCGTCCCGGGGGGTGGCGACGGCGAGCCGGTCGGCGTAGCTTTGGAGGCTGTCGGGGTTCAATTCCCGGGACTGGGCGATCTCTTGGCACAGGTAGTCCCAGGTGGAGTGGGTGATGGAGGTGAGTTGCTGGCGGTTTTCGTCGCTCAGCCGGTCGAGGATGAGGGGTTCGCCGGCGCCTTTGAAGCGGCCGTGGCGGATGAGGTCGACGCGGATGCCGAGTTTGTCGAGGAGGCCTTTGTAAAACAGGACGTTGGCGGAGAGTCCTTCCCAGGCGAGGCCGCCCTGGGGGTTGAGGTAGATTTTGTCGCCGATGGTGGCGAGGTAGTAGCTGCCTTGGGAGTAGAGGTCGGCGTAGGAGATGATGAATTTGCCGCTCTCGCGGAAGGTGGTCAGGGCTTGCCGGAGTTCGTAGAGGGTGGCGAGGGAGGTGGGAAGGGCCATGGGCATTTCGAGGTAGATGCCGTCGATGCGGGGGTCTTGGGCGGCGAGTTCGATCCGGCTCACGGCGTCGAGCAGGGTGGTCTGGTGCCGGAAGCTGAGGGCGCTGTAGTCGAACAGGGCGAGGGCGTTGTCGACGGGTTTGTCGACGATGGGGCGGGAGAGGTCGATGTGCAGGATGCTATGGGGTTGCAGGTGGCTCTTCCCTTTCTGGCTGCGCGAGCCGGAGGAGCTGAGCACGCTGAGCAGTCCGGCGAATACGAAGAGGCTGAACAGAAAAAAGAAGATGCCGCTCACGAGGATGGCGAGCAGGCTGGCAAAAAAGGTCTTGAAAAAGGAGTTCATGGGTATTTCTTTGACTTTTAGGTCGTTGTATCTGTGGTTCTCGGGCTGGGGCTGACTGCCGGTTGCTTGGGGCTGAGGCTGCCGCGTTGGTTAAGGCCGTGGGCAGGTTGAGGATGCGCCAGCATCCGTCGAAAGTTCTTTGCGTCGCTTTCTTTCAAGAAAGCGACAGTTTCAGACGGGGCAAAGCTCGCCGCGCGCCGCCGCCTTAAGGAGCGATTCAACTATTTCGGCGGCGAACCGAAAGAGAATGAATCGCGCAAGGCGCGCGGAAACGCGGCGGAGCGAAAGCGGAGCCGCAGTGAAGCGAACACGGGGCGGAGAGCTGGGGCGAGTTTTGGGCTGCAACTGTTCTTCGGGCGCGAAAACCGTAGCCGGTTTTCGCGCCGGG
>NZ_CAJTUJ010000037.1 GCF_910579375.1 uncultured Rikenella sp. | reverse complement strand
CGCATTAGCGCGCTACAACTCCCGGCCCAAAGAAGAGTCTGAGATTTGGGCCGCCGGCAGCTGGAGGATGCGTCAGCATCCGTCTAAAGTTTTTCTGGTTCTTTTTGTTCACAACCGACGCTGCCAGCAAGAGCAATGCAAACATAGTTTGCAAATTGCCGAGCGGCGAGGAGGAAAACGAGCGCAGCGAAGTTAAAAAGAACAGTACCCTCCCGATAAGGTGCAAATAAACGAACGTTATAGAGACACTGATGAAAAGTTTGACAGAAATCCGTTCGGATTTTCCCATACTTTCGGCCCGAGTGAACGGCCGGCCCTTGGTCTACCTCGACACCGCCGCCACCGCCCAGAAGCCCGAAATCGTGATCCGCACCGTGGATGAGCTGCACCGCACCCTGAACGCCAACATCCATCGCGGCATCCACTATATGGCCGAAGAGACCACCCTGCGGTACGAGCAGTCCCGCGATCGCGTTCGTCAGCTGTTGAACGCCCGTTCGCCCCGCGAAATCGTCTTCACCAGCGGCGCCACCCAGTCCATCAACCTCGTCGCCTCCACCTTCGGCGAGAAGTATATCCACGCCGGCGACAACATCGTCGTCACCGAGATGGAGCACCACTCGAACCTCGTTCCGTGGCAGCTCGCCGCCATGCGGAAAGGCGCCGAAGTGCGCGTCCTGCCTTTCGACGATGCGGGAGCTTTGCGGACAGACCTGCTGCCTGCGCTGCTCGACGAACGGACACGGATCGTCGCCGTAACCCAGGCTTCGAACGTGCTCGGCACCGTGCCCGACCTGCCGCATATCATTGCGACCGCTCATGCCGAGAGAATTCCCGTACTCGTGGACGGCTGTCAGGGCATCGTGCACCAGATGACCGACGTGCAGGCCTTGAACTGCGACTTTTACGCCTTTTCGGGACACAAACTCTACGGGCCGACCGGGATCGGCGTCCTGTACGGCAAAGAGCGGTGGCTCGAAGAGCTCCCGCCGTACATGGGCGGAGGCGACATGGTCGGCACCGTCACCCTGCCCACCGGCACCACCTTCGCCGAGCTCCCGCTGAAATTCGAGGCCGGCACCATGAACTACATCGGCGCCATCGGGCTCGGTACCGCCATCGACTACCTCGCCGACCTCGGTTTCGAACGCATCCATGCCCATGAGATCGACCTGCTGACCCGAGCGACCGAACGTTTGAACGCCATCGACGGCCTGCGCATCTACGGGACGACTCCGGGCAAGAGTCCTATCGTCTCGTTCACCGTCGAGGGGACACACCCGGCCGATATCGCCATGATTATCGACAAACTCGGCGTCGCCATGCGCTCCGGCACCCACTGCGCGGAACCTGTCATGGCCCACTACGGCATCACTGCGATGTGTCGGCTCTCTGTCGGTCTCTACAACACCGCGGACGAGATCGACTCGGCGGCGGCGGCGGTAGAGCGGGCCGTCGCCATGCTCCGCTAGCTATTTATTAATCGTACGTTTTATTGTATATTATTCATTGTGGTTGAGGATACTGTTCTTTTTGTGAACAAAAAGAACCAAAAAAACTTCAGAGCGCATCCCTTCGGGATGCTCTGGCCGTGTCTGCCCGATTGGTTGGGCTGGATTTTCCGGTGTGGCGCGCTTGGGTATTAGCCTTATTATTAGCGCGCCCACCGGGAAAATCTCAGCCCAACGAAACAAGGCAGAGAGAACCCGTGGTCGTCCCACCGGGACGACCTCTGCAAAAGTTCTTTGGGTACCTTTCTTTCAAGAAAGGTACGGTTCCAGCCGGCACAAAGAAATGATCTGCAAATAAACGTACGAATTAACCGACATCCTACCATGTTCATCGTTATCGAAGGCCTCGACGGCGCAGGCAAATCCACCCAGGTGAAACTCATGCGCCGTTTGTTCGAAGAACGCTACCGCCAGCACGTCGAATACCTCCACTTTCCGCGGTTCGACGCCCCCCTGTACGGCGAGCTCATCGCCCGTTTTCTGCGCGGCGAGCTCGGCGCTTTGGATCAGGTCGACCCCTATCTCGTCGCCCTGCTCTACGCCGGCGACCGGCAGGAGGCAGCCTCTATCATCCGCAACTGGCTCGACGACAGCAAAGTAGTGATTGTCGACCGCTACGTCTACTCCAACATCGCCTACCAGTGCGCCAAGCTCCCTAAAGATTCAGAAGCCCGCAGCGCATTGAAACAATGGATTTTAGACCTCGAATACCGCCACAACGGTATCCCGAAGCCCGACCTTTCGCTCTTCCTCGACGTCCCCTTCGCCTTCACCGCCCGGAAACTCGCCGAACAGCGCCAAGGCGACGACCGCAACTACCTCAACGGCAAACAGGACATCCACGAATCCTCGCTCGACCTGCAACAGCGCGTGCGGGAAGTCTACCTCGACTGCGCCGCAGACGACCCCGCCTTTCGCATCATCGACTGCGCCGACCCCACGACCGGCGGCATGCTGAACCCCGACCTCATCTTCCAAAAAATCGACCATGAGATTGCCCGACACCGTTAAACGCCTCCTGATCCGTCCGATTCCCGCCTGGCTGACCGCCACCGCCCGGTATTCGCTGGCCGCACTGTTTATCTTTTCCGGCGCCTCGAAAGCCATCGACACCTTCGGACTCTCCGTCAAACTCGGCGAATACCTCTCCGCCTTCGGACTCGGCGGATGGCAGCCACTCGCACCCGTCGGAGCGATTTTGCTCCCCTCCGTCGAGCTGCTGATCGGCCTGTTGCTGCTGACCCGCACCACCCCTCGGATCGCCGCATGGGGCGTCTTTCTCGCCATGAGCTTCTTCACCCCGCTCACCCTGTGGATCGCCCTGACCGACCCCGTGAGCGACTGCGGCTGCTTCGGCGACCTGCTGCGGCTCTCCAACTGGGCCACCTTCTGGAAAAACCTCCTCTTCTGGCCCTTATCTTTCGTGCTCTTCCTGAACCGGAACGCGGTACAATTGCCTAAGCTGTCTATCGTGCGCACCGTGGTGAGTTATCTGATTCTCATCCCGTTGAGTCTCACGCTCAGCCTCTGGTCGTACAGTAGTTTACCCCTGATCGACCCCACCCCGTTCCGCATCGGCGTCCATATCCCCAGCGCCATGAGCGTACAGGAGAACGACGCCCGCACCCTCCTCGTCTACCGCGACAAGACGAACGGCGAGCTGCGCGAATTCGAAATCGCCGACACCACCTGGTACGACTCCTCGCGGTGGGAATACGTCGACACCCGGACCATCGGACAGAGCCGCGCACCGGAGATCCAGAGCCTGCCCATGTTCGACGACCGCCTCGACCGCTCCGAAGAGATCCTCGGCCGGCGCGGCTACACCCTGCTCTTCGCCGTCAACGCCTACGACCCCGCCTGCGACTCCGCCATGATCGCCCTCGCCGACTACATCGGACAGTACAACGGCCGGAGCGTGGCGCTCAGCGCCTTTCCGCTTCCGGAAACACTGAGCCGTAGCGGCATCGAATGCTTCGGCAGCGACCACACCCTCCTGCGCACCCTGATCCAGCACCGCACCGGCGGCGCCCTGCTCCTGCACGACGGCACCATCATCGGCAAATGGGCCATGAACCGCCTCCCGCAATGGAAAAACGACGGCTCCGACCCGCTTTCCGAAACGCTCACCGCTGACCGAACGGGCGACGAACGACTCTCCATCCTCCTCTTCGTCGCTATCGTGCTGCTCATCAGTCTCGGCTTCCGCCTCCGTACACATAACCGGGCCTGATCCGGCCGATTTTTCGTAACTTAGCCTCATTACCCGATTCCGCCCATGAACATTACCACCGGAAACAGCATCCTCATCGGCTCCATCCTTCTGTTCGTCAGCATCCTGGCCGGCCAGCGCGCCTATCGGTTCGGTATTCCCGCCCTGGTGCTCTTTTTGGCCGTCGGCATGCTCGCCGGAACAGACGGCATCGGCGGCATCAATTTCGACAGCCCGCCGATCGCCCAGTTCATCGGCGTCATCGCCCTCAACTTCATCCTCTTCTCCGGCGGGCTCGACACCGAGTGGCGCAGCGTCCGGCCCGTCATGTGGCAGGGCGTGACCCTCTCCACCGCAGGCGTGCTGCTCACCGCCATCTCGACCGGCCTCTTCGTCCATTGGGTCGTGCCCGGCTTCACCCTCTTCGAAGGGCTGCTCCTCGGCTCCATCGTCTCCTCGACCGACGCCGCCGCCGTCTTCTCCATCCTGCGCTCCAAGAACCTGAAACTCAAAGATAACCTGCGCCCTATTCTGGAGTTCGAGAGCGGTAGTAACGACCCCATGGCCTACCTGCTCACGATCGCTTGCCTCGGCCTCGTGATCGACCCCGCCGCATCGGTCGGCGGAGCCATTCTGCGTTTCGTCATCCAGATCGCCGTCGGCGGCGGAGCAGGCATTCTCTTCGGGATAGCCATGGTCTGGGTCGTGCGCCGCGTGAAACTCGGCTACATGGGACTCTATCCCGTGATGGTCATCGCCCTGATGTACTTCACCTATGCCGCCACCGACCTGATCGGCGGCAACGGCTTCCTGGCCGTCTACCTCTCGGCCCTGTGGCTCGGCAACCACCGGATCCCTCATCGGGGCACCATGCTCAACTTCTTCGACGGCTTCGCCTGGCTCATGCAGATCATCCTCTTCCTGACCCTCGGGCTGCTCGTCTACCCCAGCCAGATCGTCCCCGTAATCGGCATCGGCGTCCTCGTCTCCCTCTTCATGATCCTCGTCGCCCGTCCCGTGAGCGTCTTTCTCTCGCTGCTCTTCTTCCGGATGCCCTTGCGGAGCAAGACCTTCATCTCGTGGGTCGGACTGCGCGGCGCCGTGCCCATCGTATTCGCCACCTACCCCCTGATCGCCGGCATCGACAAAGCCGGCATGATCTTCAACATCGTCTTCTTTATCTCCCTGATCTCCATTCTGATACAAGGCACCACCCTGCCCCTGTTCGCCAAGTGGATGAAAGTCTCCGAACCCGAAGAACAGATGATCGGCACCCGCCCCGAATGGGAAGCCGCCGACGTCTCCAACATGATCGAGATTCCGGTCGTACCGGGGAACGCTTACGTTGGACACCTCGTTTCGGAAGCCCCCTTCCCGGACGGATCGCGCATCACCCAGCTGCGGCGGGGCGACGCCCGTATCATCGTGACCGGCTCCACCCGGCTCGAAGCCGGCGACCGCCTGATCGTCGCCAGCCAGAACCGCTCCGAAGCCGAAATCGTCTACCGCCTCTTCACCGAGAGCGCCCCGAACGGGAATCCCGCCCCGGAATCGTGATTCCCGACCCGCAACGATTGGCACATTCGAAAAATTGTTTACATTTGCAGTTGTTTTTCGAAACACAGACAGAAACACTCGAATAAAACATGAAAAGAGTCTTAGTTGCAACGAGCGGCGGCGACTGCCCCGGCTTGAATGCAGTGATCCGCGGCGTGGTCAAACGCGCAGCGCAGGAGGGGGACTGGGAAGTACTGGGAAGTATCCAGGCCTACAACGGTATCCTGTGGGAACCCACCGAAGTCAAAATTCTCGACGAAGCGGCTGTGGCCGGGATCCACTACCGCGGCGGTACCATCATAGAAACCACCAACAAAGGGGGCCCTTTCGCCTGGCCGGTGTATAACAAACACCTCGGCCAGTGGGAATACGTCGACCGCTCGGACGAGATGATCCGCAAGTTGCAATATATGGGCGTCGACGCTGTGATCTCGATCGGCGGGGACGGCTCGCAGCGGATTTCGCAACAGCTTCAGAACCAGGGACTCGATATCGTCGGGGTGCCGAAGACTATCGACAACGACCTCTCAGCTACCGACTTCACCTTCGGTTTCCAGACCGCAGTTCAGATTGCCACTGATGCGGTGGACAAACTGGTGACCACGGCAGCTTCGCACAACCGGACATTCATTCTGGAAGTGATGGGACGGAATACCGGGTGGATCGCCTTGCATGCGGCGATTGCAGGGGGCGCGGACGTCTGCCTGATTCCCGAAATCCCGTACGACATCAACATCGTTCTCGAAAAGCTCAACAAACGGTACAACTCCAAGAACCGCGGTTCCGCGATCATCGTCGTGGCCGAAGGGGCGGTGCCGAAGGATGGGACGGTGCACGCTGCGCAGGCGACTGAAGTCGGGTACGAAAACGTCAGACTGGGCGGGATCGCTTACGAGCTCAGCCGTCAGCTGAAAGCCGCAGGGTTCGAACCGGATATTCGGGAGACGGTACTGGGACATATCCAGCGCGGTGGGGTGCCGATCGCTTACGACCGCGTCCTCGCTACCCAATTCGGGGTCAAAGCATTCGAATACGTGCTCGAAGGGAAATTTGGACACATGGTATCGTACCGCCATCCGGACATCATCGCCGTGCCGTTCGAAGAGGCTGTGGGTCAGTGCAAATACGTGCGGCCGGACAGCGATATCGTCGAAACCGCACGCGGTTGCGGGATCAGTTTCGGGGACTAAGCTCTTCTGCTGAATCTCAGTATATTCTGCAAAGAAAAAGGTGTCGTTTTCATCCGTCGGATGAAAACGACACCTTTTTCTTTGGGCCGGAAGCGAAAAAAGAGCTACATTTGAAGTTATGAAGATGCCTCGCAATCTTTTATTCGGTCTCCTCACCGGCCTGCTGCTCCTCACCGGAGGCGCCGCCCGGGCCCAGCAGCAGCTCGTCGAGACCGAACCCATTGAGCCCTTCAACGCTTTACGCGTCGAAGGGCCCGTGCGTATCGAACTCATCCCCGCCGACGAGAACCAGATGCAGATCATGACCTGGGATCTCGAAGCCAAGACCCTGACCTGGCGCGTGCGGGAAAACACCCTCCATATCTACGCCCGGAAAGGGCTCCTCAACAAACGCGCCTACGCCGATATCAAGCTCTACTACAAAGAGTTGAACCGCATCGTCATGAGCGGCGGCGAAGTCTATGGCCGCGAACCGATCCAGTGCGGCAGCCTCTACCTCGAAGCCGAAAGCTCCGTCGGACGGATGACCCTCCAGACCGAGTGCAACGACGTCACCATCCACGTGAGCGGCGACAACATCGTCCGGCTCGGCGGCATCGCCGAATACGCCACCTATCGGGCCCGGCTCGGCAGCCGGATCGAAGCCCTCGAACTCTCGGCCATGGAAGCCGCCGCCGACGCCTCGGGCAAAGGCGAAATCCAGCTCCGCGTCAACGAAGCCTTGGACGCGCGGGCCGTGAGCGGCGGCAACATCTTCTTCCTCGGCGAACCCATGACCCTCAACATCCGGAAAGCCACCTTAGGCAACGTCACCTCGATCAACGAGCCGTAATCCGGCCCTCCTCGCTCCCCTATGCTCGTCAAGACCTACAGCAGCACCGTCGAAGGCATCGACGCCCGTACCATCACCGTCGAAGTGAACCTCTCGCCCGGCATCCGTTTTCTGGTCGTCGGCCTGCCCGACAACGCTGTGAAAGAGAGCCAGCAGCGCATCACCGCCGCCTTCGCCAACACCGGCTTCCGGATGCCCGGCTTCAACATTCTGGTCAATATGGCCCCGGCCGACATGCGGAAAGTCGGCTCGCATTACGACCTGCCGATCGCCGTCGGCATCCTCGCCGCCTCGCAACAGATCGGCCACATCGACCGGCTCGAAAAATACATCCTCATCGGCGAACTCTCCTTAGACGGCACCCTGCTGCCGGTGAAAGGAGCCCTCCCCATCGCCATCCAGGCCCGGAAAGAGGGCTACGAAGGGATCATCCTGCCCGCCGCGAACGCTCCCGAAGCGGCGGTGGTCGACGGCCTGCGCGTCTACGGCGCCACCGACCTCACCTCCGTCGCCGCGCTGATCGAAAACGGCGAAGGCATCGAACCCACCGAGATCGACACCCGCCGCGAATACTTCGACCGACTCGCCGATTTCGACCTCGACTTCCGCGACGTCAAAGGACAGAACGACGTCAAACGCGCTTTGGAAATCGCCGCCGCCGGAGGACACAACGTCCTGATGATCGGCCCTCCGGGCTCCGGGAAGAGCATGCTCGCCAAACGTATGCCCACCATCACCCCGCCCATGACCTTGGCCGAAGCTCTGGAAACCACCAAGATACACTCCGTCGCCGGCAAACTCGGCACCAGCGAAGAGGGCGGTTATCGGGGCGGGCTGCTCACCGCCCGGCCTTTTCGTGCCCCGCACCACATCGCCTCGGAAGTCGCCCTGGTCGGCGGCAGCGTACCGCCGCAGCCCGGCGAGATTTCGCTGGCCCACAACGGCATCCTCTTTCTCGACGAACTCCCAGAATTTCACCGCCGGACGCTGGAAGTGCTGCGCCAACCGTTGGACGAGAAACGCATCTCGATTTCGAGAGCCAGATATACGGTGGATTACCCCGCCAACTTCATGCTGATCGCCGCGATGAACCCCTGCCCATGCGGCTACCGGACGCATCCGGACAAAGAGTGCACCTGCACGCCGAGCGCACAGGCGCGTTATATGGATCGCATCTCCGGCCCCCTGCTCGACCGGATCGACATCCAGATCGAGGTCGTCCCCGTGGCGATCGAGAGCATGACCCAGCGCCGCCGCGAAGGCGAGACCAGCGCTGCGATCCGGGAACGCGTCATCGCCGCTCGAGAGCGACAGATCACCCGGCTGCAACGCGACGGGTACCGGCACACCTACTGCAACGCCATGCTCACTCCGGAACAGCTCGACCGATACTGCCAGCTGGACGACGAGAGCATCGACCTGCTGCGCGAAGCGATGTCGACCATGGGGCTCTCGGGCCGCGCCTACGACCGGATCCTGAAAGTCTCGCGCACCATCGCCGACCTGGCCGGCAGCGAAGAGATCCGGCTCGACCACGTCGCCGAAGCGATCCAGTACCGGAGTCTCGACTGCATGCGGTAGCCGCTCTCTGTTCCGCCTCCACGCTATTTCCCGTTTTCGCCACCCTCCATGGCCCGTTTTACCCGCACCGACACCCCGCTGCTCGAACCCGTTCTGGTTCTGCTCCTCGGCATCCTCGTCGGCAGCCTACCCGAACGCCCCGGTGATTTTCGGCTCGCGGCAGGACTCTTCGGCCTCCTGTTGGCAATCGTTATCGGTCTGAAATACAACCTCTTTTCCCGGATAGGCAGCTGGCGCAGGATCGGGATGTGGATCGGATTTTACAGCCTCGGAATCGTGCTCGTTCTGCTGCACCGGCCCGATCCCACTCCGGTTCAGGCCCTGCACGGCAGCCGGGGCGAATGGATGGCCCGCATCGAGAGCTCGCCGGAACACCGCGGACGGTGGTACCGCTCCGAAGCCACCCTGTTTTGCTACGCCGACAGCCTCTCCGGTGACTGGATACCGCTCGGCGATCCCCGAATCCGGATCTATATCTCCGCCTCAGACCCCACCGGCGAACCGCCCCGGATCGGCGACCTGCTCCGTTTTCGCGGCCGCCTGTACGCCTCCTCCGACACCGTCGCTTACGATCGGTACATGCTCCGCACCCGGAGCCTCGTCGGCCGCTGTTTCGCCTACCGCACCACCCTGCTCGACCATGCCCCCACGTGGCGCGGTCGCATTGAATCGTTCCGACAACGCCTGGGAGAGCGGCTGAACACCGGTTCGACCGATTCGACCGGCGGTACCACCGCCTTGCTTCAGGCCCTGACCCTCGGCCAGACCTCCGGTCTCGACCCGGAACTCCGAGCCCGCTACGCCCGTACCGGCCTTGCTCACCTCCTCTCCGTCTCCGGCCTTCACGTCGGGATTATTTTCCTGATTCTTAATCTATTATTCGGCTGGATACGCCTTTTTCGAAACGGCTGCGTCGCCTCCGGACTCCTCGTGATCGCCGCCCTGTGCGGCTATGCCCTGCTGACCGGCCTGTCGCCCTCCGTCGTGCGTGCCGTCGTGATGTTCTCGCTGCTTCAGATCGGCCTGATGCTCTCGCGATCGACCAACAGCCTCAACACCCTGTGCGCCGCTGCGCTCGTGCTCCTGTTGTGGAACCCTTACCTCCTCTACCACATCGGTTTCCAGCTCTCGTTCGCCGCCACAGCCGCCATCGTCACCCTCTACCCGTCCCTCGCCCGGAGATGGATGCCCCGTTGGCCGGCGCTCCGCTGGCTCTGGTCGCTGACCCTCGTCGGCCTCACCGCCCAGTTGGGCGTTTCCCCCCTGATCCTCTACCACTTCGGCCAGATTCAGCCCGGCGGCCTGCTGTTGAATCCCATCGTCTGGTTCACCGTGCCGACCCTCATCGTCGGCTCCGTAGTCTACCTCGCCAGCGGGTGGAGCTGGCTCGCCGTCTTCCTCCACACCGTGGCCGGGTGGCAGAACCGCCTCGTCGAGCAATGGGCCGCCGCACCGTGGATCGCTTGGGAAGAGCTCGAAATCTCCGTCTGGAGCTGCATCGCCCTCTACCTGCCCGTGATCGTGCTCATCCGATGGCTAAACCGCTCCGACGGACAGCGGCTCCCCTACTCCTCCGACTTCGAAGCCGCGCGCCGCGACGCATAATGCGGCGCGTCGCCCCACGCCCGATCCCGCACCACCCGAAAGCCGCTCAAATCCGTATCCTCCGCCGGTTTTCCCTCGTACAACCGATAACTTCCCCGCACCACCTCCGGCGTCACGTTCGGCATCAGGACATTCGCCCCAGCCGCCACCCCCAGCTCCCTTCCCCGCGGATGCAGCGCATGGAGAGCCGTCGTCGCCGCGATGTTGATATCCGGCATCTCCAGCCTCAGAAGCGCAATCATCCGCAACGCCAGCTGCAACCGCTCCTCGCGCGTAAAATCCGACCGCACGGCAGCCAGCGGCGCCTGCGGATGCTCGATATAAGGCCCCATGCCGCACATATCGATATCCATCCGCCGGAAAAACAGCAGATCGTCCGCCAAATCCTCCACCCGTTGGAACGGCAGCCCGATCATGACCCCCGTTCCCACCTGATAGCCCGCCTCGCGCAACGCCTCCAGACAAACCACCCGCCGTTCGTAGCGATGATCCGCCGGGTGCAGCCGTCCGTACAGCACCGGCGACGACGCCTCGATCCGCAGCAGATAGCGATGCGCCCCCGCCCGGTACCACCGCCGATAGACCTCCGCCGTCTGTTCCCCCAGCGAGAGCGTGATGCCCAACGCCCCCTTCGACCTCCGTTTGAGCGCTCCCACCAACCGCTCGATCCGCCCGACAAACGCCTCGTCCGTCCGCTCGCCCGCCTGAATCACCACCGAGCCGATTCCCGCGCGCCATGCCCCGCACGCCGCCTCCAGCACCTCCTCGTCCGTCAGTTCATACCGTTCGACCTCCCCATTCCCGCTGCGGATACCGCAATAGAAGCAATTTTTGCGACACCGGTTCGACAACTCGATCAACCCCCGCACATAGACCCGATCCCCCACCGTCCGGTCGCGCACCTCCGCCGCCTCGGCGAACAACGCCTCGTCTGTCGCCAGGTCGCCCAGCGGCGCCCCCAACACCTCGATCAGCTCCTCGCGCGACCTCACAGCACCGCCTCCTCCACCGCTCCGGCCACCAGCCGATTATCCTCCAACGCCCCCACGAACCGCAGATTCGTCAGGCTGTCCATCCCGATCTCCCGCCCCGAGACATAAGCCGGCACCACCACATACTCCGCCTTTCCCCCCTCCGTGCTGCGGAGCCAGACCCAGTGCGGCAGGCTCTCGATCCTCGGCCTCCGCCCCCGCGACGACAGCGTCACCCGCACACTCAGCCCCCCGTCCTGATACCGTCCCCGCTGGTTCGAGACGAAATTGCCCAGCGACCACACCACCCGCTCCGCCGTGTCCACCGGCTGCGCCACGTGCGGATGCGACCCGATCACCGCGTCCACCCCCTTCCTCCGACACCACGCCGCCAGCCGCCGCTGGGCCTCGTTGGGCCGTCGCTGATACTCCTCGCCCCAGTGGACGAACAGCACGATATGCGTCGCCGAATCGCGCCGCGCCGCCTCCACCTCGTGCGCCAGCCTCACCGTATCGATCCCGTGCACCACCGTGCCCTCCGGCACCGGCAGCCCGTTCGTTCCGTAGGTACAATTCAGCAAAGCCACCCGGAATCCCCTCTTTTTCAGCATTAACGGCCTCTCGGCCGCCGCCGAATCGATATAGACCCCCGCATACCGCAGCCCCACCGAATCGACCGTCCGCACCGTCGTCCTCACCCCTCGCGCCCCGCGGTCGCAGCAATGGTTGTTGGCCAGCACCGCCACATCGACCCCCGCCTCGCGCAACGCCGCCGCCAGCTCCGCGGGCGAAGCGAAACGGGGATAGCCGCTGTAAGGCCCCCGTTCCGAAAGCGTCGTTTCGAGGTTGACCACCGCAAAATCCGCCCCTTCCCAAAACGGTCGAATATACCGGAAACAAGCCGAATAATCATACGATCCGTCTTCCCGCAAAGCCGCCCGCACCTGCGGCATATGCTGCATCACATCACCCGAGAAGACCAGCGTCAGCTCGTTCCGCTCGACCAGCGAATCGAACACCGCACTGTGCCTGCCCGCGGTCTCCGTCGGCTGCGGCGCGCGACAGGCCGCGCAAACGACCATCACCCAGCTGAGTATCGTCTTTTTCGAAACCATTTCACTATTTTTGTAACAGCATAAAGATAACGAATTTCCCGCCCCGACGCACCCTCGCATGGCGCTCTATATCGACATCCACACCCACCGGGCCGAACCCGACGGCATCGCGATCCGAAACGTGCGGATCGAGTCGTCCGTGCCGCAGCTTCCGGCGACCGGCTATTTTTCGGCGGGCATCCATCCGTGGGACGCCTCGCGCGCGCAACCCGAGTGGGAACGGTGTTTCGAAACTCCTTCTCCTCGGCTGCTCGCCATCGGCGAGACCGGCCTCGATTTCCGTCCCGAATACCGGCCTTACGACTTACAGGAGAGGTGGTTCGAACGCCAGATCGATGTTTCGAACCGGCTGCGAAAGCCGCTGATTATCCATAACGTACACGCCACCGACGCACTTCTGAAGCGGCTGCAAGTGCGCGCGCAGGAGGCGACCGTGCTGCACAACTTCATCGGCTCGCCCGAACTCGTCGCCCAGAGCCTCGGTCGGGTGCCCCACCTTCGATTCTCGTTCGGCCCCGGCACCTTTCGGTCGCCCAGAACGCAACAGGCACTGCGGTATATCGCAGAACGGTGTCCCGACCGACTCTTTTTAGAGACCGACGACGACCCGACGACCACTATCGGCGAGATGTACGCCCGAACGAGCCAGCTGCTCGGATGGGAGCTCTCCGCGTTACAGGAGTCGCTCGTTCGCAATTTTCACCTCCTTTTCCCCAAAATTTCCCTCGGATGACCTCGCAAAACGACTGGCAGGAGCGCACGGAGTTGCTGCTCGGCCCTGAGAAAACCGCCCGGCTGCGCCAAGCCCATGTATTGGTGGTAGGTTTAGGCGGCGTGGGAGCCTACGCCGCCGAGATGATCGCCCGCAGCGGCGTAGGCCGTATGACCGTCGTCGATGCCGATACGGTGAGTATCAGCAATATCAACCGCCAGTTGGTGGCCCTCCACTCGACCGTCGGACGTCCGAAAGCCGACGTACTGGCCGCCCGCCTTCGGGACATCCATCCGGATTTAGAATTGACTGTCATTCAGGAATATATAAAAGACGAAGCGACCGACACGCTATTGGATCGGGAACCGCGCTACGATTTCGTCGTAGACGCCATCGACACCCTCGCGCCGAAAGTGAATCTCATCAAAGGATGTCTGGATCGCGGCCTGCCGCTCGTGAGCTCAATGGGCGCCGGTGCCAAAACCGACCCGACCCTGCTGGAAATCAAAGATATCGGAAAGTCGCACCACTGTCCGCTGGCCCATATGCTGCGCAAACGGCTGCACAAAATGGGCATCCGCTCCGGTTTTCCGGTGGTTTTCTCGCCGGAAGCGGTGCGCGAAGGGTCGCTCGTTCTGTGCGAGGAGGCGAACAAAAAGTCGAACGTCGGCACCATCTCTTACATGCCGGCGGTTTTCGGCTGCGCCTGCGCTTCGGTAGCTATCCGGACACTGCTCGGCGAGATGTAGCGCCCCAACGCCCCTCGGCATAGCGCGTCCGTTATTGCTGCGACAGGTAGGCCTCGATCTGGCCGACCGCCGTGCAATCTTTCAGCAAGACCCGCTTCTGGTCGTCCAGCAAATAAAGCGACGGAATCGCCCGCAAATCGTACAACTCCTCACGCCGCATCACCAGCCCGGCATCATACCCGTTGATCCACTCCGCCGGCACCTCTTTCCGGTGTTTTCGCCACGCCGCGAGGTCTTCGTCCGGATAGATCGCCACGATCTTCAGCCTCCCCTCGCGCTGCGCCTCCGAAATAACTTTCGAACCGACCAGTTGCGCCAACATCTCCTCACAGGCATGGCAATCCGGATTGTTGATATAGAGCAGCGTGTACGGCGCCTCTACGCCATAAAGTCTCCCCCGCGAGCCGTCGCCGAGCGTGTATTCGAAGTCATTCGCCTGCCTCCCCAGCCGGTTTTTCAGAGCCATCTCCAGGCGGAATCGGGGCTGGATTTTCTCGGTCGAGTCGTAAAACGGCGAAGCAACAACCGCTTCCAAGATCGGAATATAGAGTTCTTCGTTCCGAATGGGCGAATTGGGGTCGGCCAACGGTCGTCCCAACATGCCCACCAATTGTTTCATCGCGGCACTGTCGGGTGCATAATGCGCCAACAGAGTATCCAGCACCTTTCGGGAGGAATCCAACGGCACGGCGGTCGAGAGTTGCAAAAAAGCGGTGAATTTCGCTTCCCGTTGCCAAGCTGCTTCCGGTTTCGGCTTCGGGTTCCGGTCTCCGCAAGCCGCCAGAAACAAGGCCGTCAAACCCCAAACTATTTTTCTCATTTCCTAAGGATGTATTTCCGTTTTACTGACCAAATATAATCTATTTCAGCGAATAATCCATCTCTCGACAGGGGGTATTACGCTGTCTGTCTCTTTCTCGAATTTGCGAATCTTCGCCCCGCCCCGGGCTTCCGCGGCGCAGGGTCGGGCATAGCGAGTTACCTCGGCAGTGACGGTTACTGCGTAGCTTCTGCAATCAGCGAATCCAACTGCACTTATCTGCGATTCACGACTACAACGATTCATCCCAGCCGTTCTGGTAACCGTGGCTCCGGTCTTCAGTTGCGTTGCCTCTCGGAATAAACGGGAGAGGTGTGCCTACGGGGACAATTTAGGGTAAAGGCTGCCAGTAAAACGCCCTGTAGGCGCACCCCGGGCTACCGCCGCAATGATACAGGCGACATGCTCGGTGTTGCCAACGGTGGTTACAATTGGTCATCCACAACCATCGGAACAGACTCATTTCACCTGAATTTCCGTATAAATTGG
>NZ_CAJTUJ010000036.1 GCF_910579375.1 uncultured Rikenella sp. | reverse complement strand
TTACCCCAATGCGCCCCCACCGGAAAACCACAGCCCAACGAAACAAGACAGAGAGAACCCGTGGTCGTCCCATGGGGACGACCTCTGCAAAAGTTCTTTGGGTACCTTTCTTTCAAGAAAGGTACGGTTCCAGCAGAGTACACAAAATAAACGAATGATTTTTTCCCGTCGGCACTTGCTTTCGGTCTACTCGCCCCCATTTGGTAGACCGGAAGGCCGGCGGGATTTTTATATCTTTCTCACACTATGGTAGAAGTACTTTACGAAGACAACCACGTGATCGTGGTCAACAAACGTCCCGGCGAGCTCGTACAGCCCGACCAGTCGGGAGGGCCCGCGCTGGAAGAGACCGTAAAGGATTATATCAAAGTGAAATACGCCAAGCCGGGAGCCGTTTTTTTGGGTGTCGTCCACCGGATCGATCGACCGGTCGGAGGCGCCGTACTGCTGGCCCGGACATCCAAGGCTTTGGTACGGCTCAACGAACAACTCAAGCAGCGGCGGTTTCGGAAAATCTATTGGGCGATCGTCGAAAACCGACCTTCCGACAAAAATGCGACGGGAGAATTAAAGCACTACATCATTCGCAACGGAAAGACCAACAAATCGACGGCTTATGAAACGCTCGCAGCAGTTCCGGAGCGGCTGAGAGGGGAGGCGAAAGAGGCGATTTTGCGATACAAACTTCTGGCCTCCGGCGACCGTTATCATCTGTTGGAAATCGAGCTGCTGACCGGGCGGCACCACCAGATCCGGTGTCAACTCGGCAAGATCGGTTGTCCGATCAAAGGCGACCTGAAATACGGTGCGGCTCGTTCCAATAAAGACGGCGGGATATCCTTGTGGGCCAGACGCCTGAGTTTCGAACACCCGGTCACGCACAAAACGATTACCGTCGAAGCACCGACACCGGCAGACGATACACTGTGGGCCTTCTTTGAGAGAGCGACCAACTCGAATTCGGAATAGCAGCAGAGAAAAAATCCATCATCACGGCCGCCCCGGGCTTCCGCGACAACACCTCGGGCGCACCAGGTGTCACAGGCTATCACGGATACATTTGGTCACGCGTACCTCTCGCCTCGGAAAATCGTTACCGGGGTGTATGCTTAGCATTTCACATGACAGTACTCGAACCTTTCAGCATGGCTAGTCGTGGCTTCGGTCTTCCGTTGCGTTGCCTCTCGGAATAAACAGGACGGCGACCCTGAAAGACTGTCTGAACTCTTCCCCGCTATTCGAGTTCGAAAGCGAAAGGCAACAATTCCGACACCATCGCCTCCCGAACCGAATCCCCCGTTCGATCCGCCATCAACACCCGTATATCCTGCGCTCCCTGTGCCCGCACCGCCTCCAGGAGCAGCTCCCGACACCCGCCGCACGGCACTACCGGCACCTTCGAATCCGGCGAAGCGATCGCAATCGCCACCACCCGCAACTCCGGAAAAGTCGCCCGCGCATAATTCACCGCCACCCGCTCCGCACAACTCCCCAACGGGAACGCCCGATTCTCCTGATTGTTCCCGCACACGACTCCGCCGTCTTCCAAAAGCACCGCCGCACCCACCCGAAAGCGGGAATAGGGTGCCCATGCCCGTTGCGCCGCCTCCAACGCCCTTGCCACCAGTTCCTTGTCTTCCATAAGAAAAATCCGTTATTATTCCACCGACGGTTTCACCGCCCGCACCATATGCCGTTTGCCCAACGCCCCCGGCAACCGCACCACCTCGAACCCGGCCGTCCGCAAAGCCTGTTTGACCGTCCCCTTGGCCGAATAGGTCACCAGCACGCCGCCCGGCTTCAGAATCGAAAACATCCGCTCCATCACCTCCGCCGACCAGAGTTCCGGTTGCGCATCCGGCGCGAAAGCATCGAAATAGATCACATCGAAGCATTCCGCCAACGGCGCGAAATCGAACCGCAGCAGATCCGTCCAATACTTCGTCAGCCCGCATCCCGCTCCCACCTCGTGCCGGGCCCCGTCCCACGTCGCATCGTGCAATTCCAGGAAAAGCGGATCATCCGTATAATTCAGCCGCGCCGCATCCTCCCGCTCCACCGGGTAGAGCTCGACCGCCCGATAATCCACCCGCCGCCCCGTCTCCGCAGCCCGCCGCAAGGTCAGCCACGCATTGAGCCCCGTTCCGAAACCCACCTCGAACACCGCCGCCTCCCCGGCAGAGACCGTCTCGAATCCGGCCCGGATATAGACATGCTCCGCCTCGCCCACCGCCCCCCGATCCGAGTGGTAAAGCTCGCCCAGCACCGGATGGCGCACCGTCATCGACCCGTCTTCCGTCTTCAAAAACTCCATCACGCCGCCCCAGATTAACGCCGCACCAGCTGCACCACATTCTCGACATGGTGCGTGTGCGGAAACATGTCCACCGGCTGCACCCGGGTCACCCGGTAAGCCGAATCGAAAATCGCCAAATCGCGCGCCTGCGTCGCCGGATTGCAGCTCACGTAGACGATCCGTCGCGGAGCCGCCGCCAGAATCGTCGCCGCCACATCGCCGTGAATCCCCGCCCGCGGCGGATCGAGAATAATCACGTCCGGACGCCCGTGTTCGGCAATGAACTCCGCATTCAGCACATCCTTCATATCCCCCGCGAAGAACAGCGTATTCCCGATCCCGTTGAGCGCCGAATTCTGTTTGGCATCCTCGATCGCCTCGGGCACATATTCGATCCCGACGACCCGTTTCGCCCTCGCCGCCACGAAATTGGCGATCGTCCCCGTCCCCGTATAGAGGTCGTAGACCACCTCATCGCCCGTCAGCTCCGCAAAATCGCGCGCCACCTTATAGAGATTATACGCCTGTTCCGAATTGGTCTGGTAGAACGACTTGGGATTGATCCGGAAGGTCAGATTCTCCATCCGCTCCTCCATATACGGCTTACCAGAGTAACAGAACACCTCCTGATCCCCGATGGAATCGTTCAGTTTCTCATTGATGATATAATTGAGCGAAGTAATCTCCGGAAACCGCACCCGCAAGTGCTCCAACAGAGCCGTCCGGGCCACCGCATCCTCCCGCGCAAAGACCACCGTCACCATCACCTCGCCGGTCGTTGAAGTCCGGACAATGATATTCCGCAACAACCCCCGATGCTCCCGCAGGTTGTAAAACTCCATCCCGTTTTCCTGCACGAACCGTTTGACCTCCAACCGAATGGCATTCGAAGGCTCCGGTTGCAGGTGACACCACTCGACGTCCAGCACCTTGTCGAACATCCCCGGAATATGAAACCCCAGCGCATCGCCGTCCCCCGTCGCCGCCCCTTCGGCCACCTCCGCCCGCGGCACCCACCGCTTATCCGAAAAGGTGAATTCCAGTTTATTCCGGTAATATTCGCTCTTCTCCGACCCGATGATCAGCGAAATCTCCGGCAATTCGATCCCCCCCAGCCGTCGAAGCTGGCCGGCCACCTGCCGCTGCTTGTACTCCAGCTGCATCGGGTAGGGCAGCGCCTGCCACTTGCACCCCCCGCACTCGCCGTAATGTTTGCAGAAAGGCTCGACCCGAAGCGGCGAATATTGCACGAAATCCAGCACATACCCCTCCATAAACCGCCGCCGTTTGTTGTTGATCTGGACGCGAACCACATCGCCCGGCACCGTATGGGGCACGAAAACCACCACATCGTTATATTTTCCCAGCGACTTTCCCTCGGCGGCTATATCGGTGATCTCCAGCGCCTCGATCTGCGGATATTTGCTCTTTCTCGGTTTCATAAATGATTGCTCGATTTCGGTATAGAGGCAAAGATACGGGTAAATTTCGTAAATTTGGAGGCGATAACCCTTTACCTTCCTCGCCTTATGCTCAAACTGGCCACCCTTACCTTCAACCCGTTCGGCGAAAACACCTACGTGCTGTTCGACGAGACGAAACAGTGCGTCCTCGTCGACGTCGGCTGCTCGACGGAACAGGAACGGCAGACCCTCGCCGCTTTCATCGAAAAAAACGACCTGCGACCTATGATGGCCATCAATACGCACGGCCATGTGGATCATATCTGCGGCGTGGAGTTCGCCAAACGGCAGTGGGGGATTCCTTTCGCCCTGCATCACAACGACCGGCCCCTTCTGGAGATGGCCCACTGCTATGCCGATATGGGCTTCGACATCGATCCGATTCCGACGGTGGAGGTCGACCTCGCGGAGACCGAGACCATTCCGGTGGGGAACAGCACCCTCCGTATCCTCCAGACCCCGGGACACTCGCCGGGACACGTCGCGATCCATGTACCGGACGCAGAGTTGTTGCTGACGGGCGACCTGCTGTTCAAAGAGAGCATCGGTCGGACGGACTTGCCGGGCGGAAGCTATCCGACCCTGATGGAGAGCATTATCAGTCAGGTGATTCCGCTGGGCGGCGACACCCGCATCTTTCCGGGACACGGGCCGGGCAGTACCGTGGCGCACGAAGTGATGTTCAACCCGTTCATCGTCGAAGCGTTGCGCGGCGACGTGAACTACAAAAGCGATCGCACGACGCATGAGAATTGATATTATCACCCTGCTGCCCAAACTGTTGGACGGCGCCCTGAGCGAATCGATCATCAAGCGGGCACAGGACAAGGGGCTGGTCGAAATACACATCCACAACCTGCGGGACTACTGTGAGGACAAACATCGCACGGCGGACGACTACCCGTTCGGCGGCGAGGCGGGGATGGTCATGAAGGTAGAGCCGATCTATAAGATTATCACACAATTACGCTCCGAACGGGAGTACGACGAGGTCATTTACACGTCACCGGACGGGATTACATACAACCAGCAGGAGGCCAACCGGTTGTCTACATTAGGGAATCTCATTATCCTGTGCGGACACTACAAAGGGGTGGACTATCGGGTGCGGGAACATCTGATTACCCGCGAAATCTCGATCGGGGACTATGTGCTGACGGGCGGCGAGCTGGCGGCGGCAATCATTACGGACAGCGTGGTGCGAATTCTGCCGGGAGCGATCGGCGACGAGTGTTCGGCCCTGACGGACAGTTTCCAGGACAACCTGCTGGCACCGCCGGTTTATACACGCCCGGCGGAGTTCAACGGATGGCGGGTGCCGGACGTGCTGCTGTCCGGAAATTTCGCCGAGATTTCGCGGTGGCAGGAAGATCAGGCTTTCGAACGAACCAAACGATTAAGACCCGATTTACTGGAGATTAAATAGGATTATATGAAGTATTACATCATAGCCGGCGAAGCGTCCGGAGATTTGCACGGTTCGAACCTCATCAAAGGGCTGCTCGCGGCCGATCCGGAGACCGAATTCCGTTTCTGGGGCGGCGACAAGATGGTCGAAGCGGCGGGTAACCGCGGACAGCTGGTTAAACACTACAAAGAGGCTTCGATCATGGGTTTTTGGGAAGTGCTCAAGAACCTGCGGCGGATCGGTCGACAGATGCGTTTCTGTCGGGAAGACATCGCGGCTTACCATCCTGATGCGCTGATTCTCATAGATTATCCGGGCTTCAATCTGCGAATGGCGAAATTTGCCCACGAGCATCTCTGGCCGACAGGTGTCAACAGGCCGAAGGTCTTTTATTACATCGCCCCGAAGGTCTGGGCGTGGAAAGAGCGGCGCGTCAAGGATTTACGGAGATATGTCGACCGGCTCTTCATCATTTTCCCGTTCGAAACCGACTATTTCCGGCGACATGGGATCGAGGCTTTCTATGCGGGCAATCCGCTGATGGACGCCATCGCCGGGCGACCGGCGGTGACGCCGGAGAATGACAAGGCTTTTCGGACAGAAAACGGTTTGGAAGAGCGGCCGATCATTGCGCTGGTGGCGGGAAGCAGGGCTTCAGAGATTCGGTATAATTTGCCGAATATGGTGGCCGTAGCGCGACGGTTTCCGGAATATCAGTTTGTGGTAACGGGAGTTTCGTGGCTCGACAGATCGCTGTACGACAACTATTTAGAGGGGAGCGATGTGCGGTTCGTCTGCGACCGGACTTACGAAACGATCGCCCGTTCGGCGGCGGCGCTGGTCACCTCGGGGACAGCGACGCTCGAAACGGCTTTGCTGGGGATTCCGGAGGTGGTCTGCTACCGCGGATCGGCTGTGAGTTTCTGGATTGCGAAAAAGGTGGTGAGTGCACGATTGCGCTTTATTTCGCTGGTCAATCTGATCCTCGACCGGGAGGCGATCCGCGAGTTGATCCAGACCGACTTTACGCTGGAGGCGGCGGAAGCGGAGTTGCGTGCGGTGTTGCCGGACGGGGTGAAACACGAGCGGATCATGCAGGATTTCGGGGAGTTGCGCCGGGTGGTGGGCGAGCCGGGAGCATCGGTGCGCGTGGCGGACGAGATGGTACGGTTGTTACACGTAAATCATTCGAAATGAAGATTATCTGTATCGGCATGAACTACCCGGAACACGTCCGGGAGCTGCCGTCGGTGTGGGACGAACAGACGCCGCGGGAAGCCCCGCGGGAGCCGGTCTTTTTCATCAAGCCGGACACGGCGCTGCTGCGGAACAACGATCCGTTCTACCTGCCCGACTTTTCACAAGACATGCAATACGAGTGCGAGTTGGTGGTGCGAATCAACCGGTTGTGCAAGGGGATCGAAGAGCGGTTCGCCCATCGTTGTTACGAAGAGGTGGGGCTGGGGATCGATTTCACGGCCCGCGACCTGCAACGGCGGTGCAAGGCCGAGGGGCTTCCGTGGGAGATCGCCAAAGGATTTGACCACTCGGCGGCCATTGCGCCGGTCTTTGTACCGAAAGCGGAATTGCCTGATATCCAAAACATCCATTTCTCGATGGATTTGAACGGCGAACGGAAACAGACGGGATTTACGGGAGATATGATTTTCGGCGTGGATCGGCTGATTGCGTACGTGTCGCAGTTCGTCACCCTGCGGATCGGCGACCTGCTCTTCACCGGGACGCCGGTCGGGGTGGGACAAGTGCATATCGGCGACCGGATTACCGCGGAATTGGAAGGGCGCCCTATGTTAGATTTCCAGATCAAATAACACCGAAAAATCGAGTGGAATTCAAAGATTTAGACATCATTCTCGCCAGCGGTTCACCGCGACGGCGAGAGTTATTGACCGGGATGGCGATCCCGTTTCGGGTGGCTGACGCTTATGCGGCCGAAGAGCGTTATCCCGCCTCGCTACCGCTGGCGGAGGTTCCGGGCTATCTCTCCCGCCTGAAATCGGAAGCCTATCCGATACCATTGGCGGAGAACCAGATACTCATCACGGCCGACACCCTCGTTTTGCTCAGCGAACAGGCGCTCGGCAAGCCGAAAGACCGACAAGCGGCTGTAGAAATGCTGAATACCTTGTCGGAAGGCACACACCACGTCACAACCGGCGTGACGATTCGGAACCACGCGGCACAAGTCACCTTTTCGGAGACTACGGCGGTAACGTTCGGGGCGCTTTCTGCGGACGAAATTGCCTTTTACGTCGACACTTTCCGACCGTATGACAAGGCGGGGGCATACGGGATTCAGGAGTGGATCGGCTATGTGGGCATCGAACGCATCGACGGATCGTTCTACAACGTCATGGGGCTGCCCACGCGGCTTTTGTACACGAAACTGACCGACTTTATCCGGACACGATACAGTGCTAATCATAAATCCATGAACGAGATATGAAAAAATCGACTCTATTCGCTCTGACCTGCGGCCTCCTGCTGTTCGGCCGCCCTGCGGTGCGGGCCGACGAGGGGATGTGGCTACCGAGCCTGATCGAACAGGGGCGCATCAAAGATATGCGCGCCAAGGGATTCCGGCTCAAGGCACAGGACTTGTATGCCGTGAACCGGGTCAGCCTGAAAGACGCCATCGTGCGGTTCGGCAGCGGCTGCACCGGCGAACTGATCTCCGATCAGGGGCTCCTGATCACCAACCACCATTGCGGGTACGGACAGATTCAGCAGCACAGCTCCGTGGAACACGACTACCTGACCCACGGTTTCGCCGCCATGAACCGCAGCGAAGAGTTGCCCAATCCGGGCCTCGTCGTGAGCTTTCTGGTCGAGATGAGCGACGTGACCGACCGGATTCTCGCCGGCGTTACCCCAGAGATGAGCGAAGCGGAACGGCAAAAGAGAATTGACGCCAACAAAGAAGCCGTCGTCCGGGCGGCTACCGAAGGGAATCACTACAAAGCTTCGGTCGAGGCGTTGTATTATGGGAATCAATATTTTCTCTTCGTCTACGAAGTGTTCGAAGACGTGCGGTTGGTTTTCGCTCCGCCGTCGGCGGTGGGCAAGTTCGGAGGCGATACCGACAACTGGATGTGGCCGCGGCACACGGGGGATTTCTCCATCTTCCGCGTCTATGCGGGGCGGGACAACAAACCTGCAAAATATTCGCCGGAGAATGTACCTTACGTGCCGAAAAAATCGTTCACCATCTCGCTGCGCGGGATGCGTCCCGGCGATTTCACCTTCGTCTACGGCTTCCCGGGACGGACTTACCAGTACCTGCACTCCGAGGCCGTGCGCTACATCGAAGAGAAGAGCGACCCGCACAAAGTGAACCTGCGGACGCTGCGGCTGAACATCATGAACCGGGCGCAGGCGGCCGATCCGAAAGTCCGGATCCAGTATGCGGCGAAAAACGCCAGCGTGTCGAACGCCTGGAAAAAGTGGCAGGGCGAGATGAAAGGATTGCAGCGTTTGGGAACGGTCGATAAGAAACGCGACTTCGAAGCGAAATTCGAAGTCTGGGCGGCCGATAAGCCGGAATATGCGGGCACCACGCAGAGGCTGGCGGCGCTGTACGACTCGCTGGAGCCGTATGCCTTTGCGCGGGACTACCATGCGGAGGCCGTTCTGGCCATCGAGCTGCTCAAGTTCGCCGGAAAGTTCGCCGACGCCAAGGATTTGACCCCGAAAACACTCGCCAGATTGCAGAACGATGCCGACCTCTTTTTCAAAGACTACTCCGCGGCTATCGACCGGGAGACGGCGGGGGTGCTGATGAGCGAATACCTCCGCAACGTTCCGGAACGATTCCGGCCGACCGGAGCAACCACAGATATAGCAGCGATTTTCGCCGCCAGCCTCTTTACCGATTCATCCCGGGTGAACAGCCTGCTGGCCTCGGAAGATACGACTGCCATGCACAATGTTATCGACAACGACACCGCTGTGGGAGCTTATCGGACTTTCACGGAGGTCTACAAAAACCGGATAGAACCGACTTATGCGGCGCTGAACAAACAGATCGACCGCGAATACCGCACCTATATGCGGGGCATGATGGAGATGCGGCGGGGCGAACACGCGTTCTATCCGGACGCCAACTCGACCTTGCGCATCGCCTACGGCAAGTTGGACGGCTACCGGCCGGCGGACGCGGTCTGCTACGAACCCTTCTCGACCCTCGACGGGGTAATGGAGAAGGACAATCCGGAGATCTACGACTACGACGTACCGGCCCGGCTGCGGCAATTGTACGAGGCGAAAGACTATGGCCGTTGGGCGGTGAACGGGACGGTGCCGGTGGCTTTCATCGCCACGAACCACACCACGGGCGGCAACTCGGGCAGCCCGGTGCTGAACGCCCGGGGCGAGTTGATCGGCGTGAACTTCGACCGCTGCTGGGAGGGGACGATGTCCGACCTGGAGTACGATCCGGTCGTGTGCCGCAATATCGCGCTGGACATCCGCTACGCCTTGTTCCTGATCGACCGGGTCGGCGGCGCGGGCTATCTATTGGACGAAATGAAATTTGCGAAATAGAGACATGATTCGGAGTCGTCTGGAAAAACTGCGGGAGTGGATGGCAGCGGAGGGGGTCGAAGCCTTTATCGTGCCGTCGAACGACCCTCATTTCAGCGAATACGTCGCTTCGCGCTGGGCTTGTCGAGCGTGGATCAGCGGGTTCGACGGATCGGCGGGAACGGTGGTCGTGACACGGACACAGGCCGCTTTGTGGACCGACTCGCGCTACTTTCTGCAAGCCGAGGCACAGCTTGACGGCAACGGCATTGAACTCCAGCGCATGGGGCTGGTCGGGACGCCGGAGATGATGGAGTGGCTGGCCGCACAGTCCGATGTGCGACGAATCGGCATTGACAGTCGTTTGTTCAGCCACCGAGCTTTCCTGCGGCTGGCGGACGAGGCGGCGGAGAGGGGGATGACCTTGGTCGGCTGTTCCGATCCGTTCGACACGATTTGGGACGGAAGACCGGACATTCCGGCCGAACCGGCCACGATTGTAGAGGAACGATACAGCGGCGAATCGACCCGCTCGAAACTGCAACGCATCCGGGCATTGGGCGGCGGAAAGCCAGAAGAGGCGGTACGGATAGTCGCCGTGCTGGACGAAATCGCCTGGACGCTGAATATCAGGGGTACAGATATCGAATACAATCCGCTCGTCATCAGCTATCTGGCGGTCGAACCGGAACGCGCGCTGCTCTTCACCGCACCGGAACGATTCGGCCCGCAGGAACGGGAACAATTGGCTGCCGAGGGGGTGGAAGTACGGGCTTACGAGGCTTTCGACGCCTACCTCGCTACGCTGGCGAATCGACCGGTTGTGGTACATCCGGAGGGGCTGGATCAGTTTCATTACGCCGCTTTGGAAGCTGCCAGAGCTCGAATCGAAGAGGAGACAACGCCTTACAGTTCGATCGCCCTGCTGAAAGCCGTCAAAAACCCGATCGAAATCGACGGATTCCGACGAGCCATGGAGGTGGACGGAGCGGCATTGGTGCGGTTCGAACGGTGGCTCGAACAGACGGTCGAAGCGGGCGGACGGCCTACTGAACGGGAGATCACCGACCGGTTGCACGCTTTTCGGACAGCCGATCCCGATTTCCGCGGCGAAAGTTTCGAAACCATTGCCGGATATGGTTCGCACGGGGCGATCGTACACTATGCCGTCTCCGAGGAGAGCGACCGGGCGATCGGCACCGACAGTTTTCTACTGATCGACAGCGGCGGGCAGTACCCATTCGGAACGACCGACATCACGCGCACCTACCATTTCGGCACGCCCACAGAGGAGCAGCGGAGGGATTATACTGCCGTTTTACGGGGGATGATCGATCTGAGCGCCGCTCAGTTTCCGACCGGGACACGAGGCACTCAATTGGACGTGTTGGCACGTCGTCACCTATGGCAAGCCGGGCTGAACTACCTGCACGGGACTGGGCATGGGGTAGGGCACTGCCTGTGCGTACACGAGGGGCCTCAGTCGATCCGGATGAACGAAAATCCAGTGACCTTGCAACCGGGCATGGTACAGAGCTGCGAACCGGGATTATACCTCACGGGGAGGCACGGGATACGAATCGAAAACCTGACGCTGGTGACGGAAGAGGGGTGTCCGACCGGTTTTCTGCGGTTCGAACCGCTGACCTTGTGCCCCATCTCGCTGCGGGCTGTCGAAATCGGGACGTTGGACGCCGATCAGCGCGACTGGCTGAACCGGTATCATGCCGCGGTGTATGAACGACTCTCACCCCGGCTGACGCCCGAGGAGCGCGCCTGGTTGGCGGAGAAGACCCGCCCGATTTAGGCACGCTTCTTGATGTTTCCGACGTTCGGTACAAACCCTTAATAAACTATCGAACAATGGAATACGAAACGATTACCGGCTTCGATCCGAGGCGTTATTTAGGAAAATGGTACGAAATCGCCCGGTTCGACTACCGGTTCGAACGTGATATGTATGCCGTCACCGCCGAATACAGTTTGCGGTCGGACGGCAAGATACGAATCGTGAACACCGGTCGGCGCGGTTCGCCCGACGGCCCGACAGTCACCGCAGAGGGCAAGGCGAAATTAGGAGCGCCGAAAGACCCCGTCCGTCCGGGCTTTCTGAAAGTCTCCTTCTTCGGGCCTTTCTACGCACCGTACTACATTCTGGCCTTGGATCCGGACTACCAGTACGCTCTGGTGGCGGGTAAGCGGCACAAGACCTTGTGGATTCTGTCACGACAGCCGCAACTGTCGCAAGAAACGACGCAACAGCTGCTCGATGTGGCCCGACAACGCGGTTTCGACACCTCGAAACTCCATTTCACCGAACAGAACGACCGGACACCGTACTAAAAAACCGCGGGGACATTTCATTCATGAAATGTCCCCGCGCCGCTTTATAGCAAAAATATTCCTCACGGATTATAGAGGTCGAAATTCCGGAAGTTGAAAATCGCCTCCGTCATATCGCGCATCTCCCGCGCCGCCGTATGCCCCGGCTCCAACTCCAGCGCCCGGTTGAAATCGTTGAGCGCCCGACCGAAATCATTCTGTCGATAATACGATCGTCCCCGTTCGAAATAGAAATCCGCTCCTCCGGCCGCCCCGTACAATCCCCGTTCACGGATATAAGCCTGCACCGCCTCCGGCACCGCATCCTCCGCCAAATCTCCGCCTGAGGCCAACGTCCGCCGAATCGACGTCGAGTCGATCTCGAATCCCGGCGCCTGCGCCATCTCCGGCGAAGCCACGCCGCCGCCTCGCGGATAGAACAGAAAACGCACCCGCCGCTGCAACTCCTCCGACCGATGCCACCGCGGCAACTGGGCGGCAATGTCGCTGCCCGCCAGAATCGTAAATACCGCATCCGGATAGAGACGTTGCAGATACTCGATCGTGTGAATCGTGTAAGAAGGGTAGGGCAGATCGCGTTCGACATCGCAAACCCGGAGCCGCGCCTCGCCGATCTCCTCCAAAGCCAACCGCACCATCTCCAGCCGATCCTCAAAAGGAGCCAGCTCCTCCGGACTTTTCAACGGATTTTGCGGCGACACCACCATCCACACCTCCTCCGCCAGCTCTCGCTCCAACACATACCGCGCCACCGCCAGATGCCCGCCGTGCACCGGATTGAACGACCCCATCAGGAGCGCGATTCGTCTCTCTCCGCTCCGCCTCATCGCCCGGCCAGAAAATCGCCGACCACCCGCCGCGCCTCCGCATAAGCCGTCTCCAGGTCGTCATTGACAATCACCCGGTCGAATTTCGACGCATAGGCGATCTCCTGTTCCGCCTTGGCCAGCCGCCGTTCGATCGCTTCCGGCGAGTCGGTGCCGCGCCCCTCCAACCGGGCCCGCAACACCTCCACCGACGGCGGCATGATGAAGATCGACAAAGCCTGATCGCCGAACAACTTTTTGATATTCAATGCCCCCACGACATCGACATCGAAGACCACCACATGCTCCCGATCCCAAATCCGGTCGATTTCGGCCCTCAACGTCCCGTAGCACGTCCCGGCATAGACCTCCTCCCACTCCACGAACTCGCCCTGTTCCACTCGCGCCCGAAACTCCGCGTCGTCCAAAAAGTAGTAGTCCACCCCGTCGCGTTCCGCTCCCCGCGGCGCCCGCGACGTGGCCGAAATCGAAAACTCCAGCTCCGGAAAGCGCTCCAACAGGTGCCGAACGATCGTCGTTTTACCCGATCCCGACGGCGCCGAGAATATCAAGACTTTGCCCATAGCTCGAAACGTTTTTTACAAGAGGTTGAGTAACTGTTCCTTGATCTTTTCCAACTCGTCCTTCATCCGCACCACCAGCTTTTGAATCCCCGCATGGTTCGCCTTGGAGCCCGTCGTATTGATCTCGCGTCCGATCTCCTGCGCGATGAAACCCAACTTGCGTCCCACCCCCTCCGACTCCCGGGCCACCGTCCGGAAATAGTCGCAATGCTGCTTGAGCCGCACCTTCTCCTCCGTGATATCGAACTTTTCGAGGTAGTAGATGATCTCCTGCTCGAACCGGTTATGGTCTACCTTCACCTGCAACGCCTCCAGATTGTCCCTCAACCGCGCCCGCACCGTCTCGATCCGCTCTCCCTCCAGCGGCACGATCTGGGCCGCCAGCTCCTCGATCGTATCGATCCGTTTCAGGAGGTCTGCGATAAGCACCTCACCCTCCTGCTCCCGGAACCGGTTCAGGTTCTCCACCGCCTCGTTCACCGCTTCGGCCAATGCCGTCCACTCCTCCGGATCGACCCTCACCATCTCGGTCTGCATCACCTCCGGCAGCCGCAACACCGCCGTCATCAGCGGTTCGTTGCCGTTCGTATCGCCCACCTCGCTCCGCAGTCGCACGAGCTGCTCATAGTAGGATTTGAACAACGCCGCATTGATCGTCCCGCCGCACCCGGTCTTGGCCCCTCCGAGGTTCTCGAACGAGACGCAGAGGTCTACCTTTCCCCGCCCCAACGCCTTACCCACCGTATTGCGAATGTCGTACTCCTTCTCCCGATACAGGGTCGGAATCCGCACCGACATATCCAACTGTTTGCTGTTCAGACTCTTGATTTCAACGATTATTTTGCGCTGCTTCGTGTGCCGTTCGGCACGACCGTAGCCGGTCATCGACTTTACCATAACGATTCACTGATTTATACCGAGCAAATATAACGCGAATTTCTCATTTTTCCCTCGGGCCTCAGCTCCCGCGCCTCGCCCCGGAACAAAATCCCCTTGAAAATTTCACGATTGGATAATATTTTCCGATATTTGGGCTTTCTATCCGCCGGACTTCCGGCCACCCGAACAGGCGTACATCTTAAGAAATACAAACTCGATATGAAGAAACACAACTTTTCCGCCGGGCCTTCGATCCTGCCCCGCGTAGCGGTCGAAAACGCAGCCAAAGCCGTATTGGACCTCAATGGCATCGGTCTGTCGGTGCTCGAAATCTCGCACCGCACGAAAGATTTCGAAGAGGTACTGGACGAAGCGGTGGCACTGTTCAAAGAGCTGCTGCACATTCCGGAGGGGTACAGCGTCCTCTTCCTGGGCGGCGGGGCGAGCATGCAGTTCTGCATGGTGCCGTTCAACCTGCTGGAAAAGAGAGCCGGGTATATCAATACCGGGGTGTGGGCCAAAAAGGCGCTGAAAGAGGCCAAACTGTTCGGCGAGGTCGAAACGGTGGCTTCGTCGGAAGACAAGAACTTCTCGTACATTCCGAAAGGATACACGATTCCGACGGATCTGGACTACCTGCACATCACGACCAACAACACGATCTTCGGGACGGAGTACAAGACCGACATCGACTCGCCGGTGACACTCGTGGCGGATATGTCGTCGGACATTCTTTCGCGGCCGGTGGACGTGTCGAAATACGGCCTGATCTACGGCGGGGCACAGAAGAATCTCGGGCCGGCGGGGGTGACTTTCGTTATCGTCCGCAACGACATATTGGGCAAGGTTTCGCGACCGATTCCGACCATGCTGGACTACCGCACGCATGTGGAGGGTGGATCGATGTTCAACACGCCGCCGGTGTTCCCGATCTACGTGGTGCGCGAAACGTTGAAGTGGCTCAAGTCGATCGGCGGCGTTCCGGCGATCCAGAAACTGAACGAAGAGAAAGCGGCGCTTCTCTATAACGAGATCGACCGCAACTCAATGTTCACGGGGACAGCTGCCGTAGAAGACCGCTCGCTGATGAATGTCTGCTTCGTTTACAGCGACGCGCACAAGGATTTGGAACCGAGTGCGTTCCTCGATTTCGCCAAAGAACGCGGGATGGTGGGAATCAAGGGTCACCGCCTGGTGGGGGGCTTCCGGGCTTCGCTCTACAATGCGATGCCGAAGGAGAGTGTCCAGGCACTGGTAGACTGCATGCAGGAATTCGAAAAACAGTACATTTAACTGTATTCTTTGTGCCGGTTGGAACTGCCGCTTTCTTGTAAGAAAGCGGCGCAAAGAACTTTCGTGATAGCTACGCTACGCCTTAGGCTCCGCAGTCCTCATTCTTCGTGAATCTGTCGGGCTGTGGTTTTCTCGGCGAGCGC
>NZ_CAJTUJ010000035.1 GCF_910579375.1 uncultured Rikenella sp. | reverse complement strand
CCCAAATCCAAGCCCCGTGCTCGGCCCGGCGCGGCTCGAAAACCGGCTACGGTTTTCGAGCCCGAAGAACAAGCACAGCCCAACCCACGGCCCAAAGCAAAGCCCAGTTCTCCGTCCAGTGTCGGCCTCACTGCGGCTCCGCTTTCGCTCCGCCACGTTTACCGTCGCCCGCGGCAATTCTTGCCGGATTGGCCGAGCGCCAACCGGCAGAATATGTCCTTTAAACGGGCGGGCGCGCCCAAAGGGCGTTTTACTGGCCGCTTCTACCTGATTCTCTTTTCGCGCGCCTTGCGCGATTCATCTATATTCGGCTCACCGCCGAAATAGTTGAATCGCGTCTTCAGGCGGCGGCGCGCGTCTTTGGCTACGGGAGGAGACTGCCCTCGGGCCGGGCAGGCCCCGCGTGCCCGCGGCGGGCAAATGGCAGCCTCTACCCCCATTCTTTGTTCGCGCGCCTGGGGAAATCTTGTCAAAACGCGCAAGCGCATTTTGACGATTTCCCTCTTAAGGCGTCGGCGCGCGATCTAAACACTGCCCCGGCTGGAACTGTTCTCTTTGTGAACAAAGAGAACCAGAAAAACTTTAGACGGATGCTCACGCATCCTCAAGCTACCGGGAGCCCAACTCGTTACCCCGTTCTCTGTCCCGCACGCTAGCGTGGACAAGGAGCCCCCCTACGCCGTGGCCGGAGTCTCGGACGGAGAGGTCGGATAAGAGATCCGACCGTGATAAATATTGTTCAGCCGAGTCTTGAAAAGCTCTTTGATACGCGTCACCTCGGCGAACGAAAGATCGGCCTGACTCAGCTGGTGCTCGGCGATCTGACGGTCGATGATGCGATCCACCAACTCGTCGATCGTCTCCCGGTCGTAGTTCGCCAGCGAGCGAGACGCCGCCTCGACCGAGTCCGCCATCATACAGATCGCCACCTCTCGCCTCACCGGCTTCGGCCCCGGATAGACGAACTCCTCCGGATGCTCCACCTTGCCGTGCAACCGCTCCTCCTCGACATAAAAATAGTACATCTTCGACGTCCCGTGGTGCCGCGAGATAAACTCCTGAATCACCGCCGGCAGACGATGCTTCCTCGCCAGCGTAATCCCCTCGGTCACATGCGACCGCACGATCGCCGCGCTCTGAGACGGGCTCAGCATCGAATGCGGATTGAAATTTCCCGTCTGATTCTCAACAAAGTAGAACGGATTCTCCATCTTCCCCACATCGTGATACAGCGCTCCCGCCCGTGCCAGCAACGGATTGGCCCCGATCTCCTTCGCCGCGCTCTCGGCCAGCGACGCCACCTGCACCGAATGCTGGAATGTCCCCGGCGCCTTCTCCGCCAGCTGCAACAACAACGGCTGGTTCGTATCCGACAGCTCCAGCAGCGTGATGTCCGACACGAAGCCGAAAACCCGTTCGAAGATGTAGATCAACTGGTAGAAAGCCAGCATCAGGAAAGCGCTCGCCACGAACCACAGCATGCCCGAGTAATCGACGAAAACCGTCCCCCGTTTCATCCACAACAGAGCGACATAGATCAACTCCTGCACCAGCAGCACCGCCCCCACCGCACGAAAGACCCGGTGACGCTGGTAGGCGTGTCGGATCACGAAAATCGCCGTAATCCCCGCCAAAAACTCCACCGTAAAGAATTCGAAACTGAATCGCACGAAGAGCGACGCAATCAGCACCACCGAGATATTGCCGAAAATCGCCACCCGCGTATCGAAAAAGGCCAGCAACAGAATCGCTACCACCGGCAACGGCACCGCATACGGACTCAGGAACTGCGTCCGCACCACCAGCGCCATCAGCCCCGCCATCACCACATAGAGCGTGAAGACGAACAACATCGGTCGCCAGGCCGTAAAATGGTGCTGCGAAAAGTAGGTAAAAAAGACGTAACTCAAGGTCAGCAGCGCCGCCATCACCAGAAAACGACTCAGAAACAGCACCGTCCCGCTAATCCCCCTCCCCAGTCGGTTTTCGTACTCGCGCCGATAAGAGGTCAGCACCGTCGCCGTGTGACGGTCGATCAGCTGCCCCTTCGAAACAATCACCTCGCCCGTCCGCACGATCCCCTCCGTGAGCGACAGCCTCGAAAGAAGCTCCTCCCGCAACCGGGCGTTGAGCGACCGGTCGTAGACGAGCGACGGCGTCAGGTAGCGCGTCGCCTGCTGCGGATCGATCCCCTCGGTCTTTTGCAGGTAATCCATCGCCGTATTGGGCGTGAAAATATCGGTCGCAAACCGCCCCGACAGGACATGGGCACTATCGATCCGCACCATCCGGTCGGTATGGGCCGCCCTGTCGGCCTCGCTCACCACCCCGCGGCCATAGACCCGCCGAAAAGCGCGCCAAATCCGCTCGCGCCGTTCGTCCGACAAAGAGGAATTGGCCGCCAGATCGGCCCGCAGCGTGCGCAGCTGAGCCTCGCCCACCGCCGGATCGAGCCGGAAAACCGGCTGGAACTCCTCCATCAAAGCCTTCCGTTCGGCATTCAGCTGTTCGGCCTCCTTATAGACCGGCACATCGAACGGCGCGACGAGCGTCTCCTCTTCCCACGTCTCGCCGGGTGCGAAATTGAAATTCATGGCTGCCCGCTGCGGCATCATCACCGTGATGAGCAGCGAAACCCCCAACAGCAGACCGATTTTACGTAATATCATGGTTTTTCGAACGTTTTAAATCCCTCGCCGAGCGTCTCGTGCGCATCGACCACAATCATGAAAGCCTCCGGATCGACCTGCCGGATGCGGTCGCGAATGAGCGACACCTCGCGCCGCGACACCACGACGAAGATCATCTCCTTATCCGCCCCGGTGTACATACCGCTAGCCTTGATATAAGTCCCGCCCCGTTCCAAGCCGTCGAGGATGAAGTCACGAATCTCGGCATGCCGTTCCGAAAGGATGAAGAGCAGTTTATCTCCCGATCCGCCGTCCACGATGTAGTCGATCACGCGCGACGAGACAAAGATCGTAACCAACGAGTAGAGCGGCAGCCGCCAATCCCCCAACACGGCTAAACCGAAGAGCACGACCAGCGAATCGACGTAGAGCACCGCCCGACTGATCGGCATGTGGAGATAGCGGGAAGCGATCATCGCGATGATGTCCGTTCCGCCCGACGTGGCATGGGTCTTGAGGATCAGCCCCACGCCGGCCCCCAGCAGCGTCCCGCCGAAAAGGCAGCTGAGCAGCACATCGCCCGCCAAGTCGATCTTGCCGCCGAGCATCGTGGCCGGATCGGAACCGATCATCCAGGTCATCCCGTCCATAATCACCGGCGTGAGCAGCGCCGCCACGACAGTCTTCGCCCCGAACCGGGCCCCGAAGAGCCGGAATCCGATCAGCAGCAGCGGAATATCCATCGACAGCCCGTAGGTACCGACCTGAATCTTCGGGAAAAGATAGTTGAGGACGACCCCCATCCCGTAGACGCCGCCCGGCACGATCCGATAAGGGGTGATAAAGAGGACGTAGGCCGTGGCGATCAGGATCGAACCGACCACGACATAGGCCCACTGACGTATCTGTTGCTGTGTGTTCATGCTCGAAACCTCCGAACAGGATGCTGTGTATGATGCAAATGTAGTGAATTTCCACGCTTCGCCGCAACGGAACGGGCCGGACGGTCGTTTTGCGCCGCCGCACGAACGGAATCGCGCAAAATCATTAATTTTGCTCGCCTGAAACGACACACGATGTTAGACCGCACCCGACAACCCGACTTCCAACTCCCCGACCGGCTGACCGTCCCGGAAACGATCTACTCCGAGCTGCCCAACGGCATCCGGTTCTGGACGATCGACGCGGGGACGCAGCAGCTGTGCCGGCTGAGCCTCGTCTTCGGAGCCGGCACCCGCTATCAGTCGGCCCCGTTCACGGCGTCGGCCGCGCTCAACCTGATGAGCGAGGGAACGGCGCACTACTCGGCGGCACAGATCGCCGAACGGTTCGACTTCTACGGCATCTACTACGACACCTCGATCGACCGCGACTATGCGATCGTGACGGTGAGTTGCCTGAACCGCTTTCTGCCCCGGACGCTGGAGTTGCTGAGCGAGATTCTGTTCGAGCCGCAATTTCCGGAACACGAACTGGAGATTTATGCCGCCAAACGGAAGCAGCAACTGACGATCGAGCGCGAAAAGCCGTCGTATCAGGCCCGGGAGCTCTTCTCGCGGGCGCTGTTCGGAGCCGAGCATCCGTATGGCCGCAGCTCGGCGGCCGAGGCTTACGACGAGCTGAATGCGGGTCTGTTGCGCGAGTTCTATGAGACGCACTACCGGGCCGGGAATCTATTTGCGGTGGCTTCGGGCCGGATCGCGCCGGAGGTACGGAGTGAGATGGAGCGATTCCTGAGCCGCTTCGAGGCGGGCCGGCCGGTCGTCGACCCGGGCGTTCCGCCGACGGAACCGACGAGCCTGATCCGCGAGCAGCGAACAGGGGCGTTGCAGTCGTCGATCCGGCTCGGGCGGACGCTCTTCCCGAAGGAACACCCCGATTTCAACGGGATGCAGGTGGTCGCCACGATTCTGGGGGGCTACTTCGGCTCACGGTTAGTGAAGAATCTGCGCGAGGAGAAGGGGTACACGTACGGCATCTATTCGGCGATGGTGAACCTCCAGCACACGGGCTATTTCGCCGTGGCGACGGATGTCACGGCGGCGGCGACGGACGAGGCGGTGGGCGAGATTCTGCGCGAAGTGGAGCGGCTGCGGACAGAGACTGTGCCGACGGCGGAGCTGGAGATGGTGCGGAATATCATCGTGGGCGAGATGATGCGGATTTTGGACGGGCCGTTCGGGGTGGCGGACGTGACGATCGAGAACGTCCAATGCGGGATGACGAACCGGGCGGTGGAGGCCTTTTTCGACGAGGTGCGACGCATCACGCCGGAACGGATTCGGGAACTGGCCGTTCGGTGGCTCGATCCGGCTGCGTTCAGCACGGTGATTGTCGGGGCATAAGAATTTTCGGGACGGATGGAAAAGATCGTCGCACTGTCCGAAAAGCGGTCGTTCCGAGACCTTTTATTAGAGGCCGATCCGTCGGAAGAGATGGTGGAACGCTATCTGGCCGAAGGAGAGATGTGGGTCTGGCGGGACGACGCGAGGCGAGTGGTCGGTGAGGCGGTGGTGGACACGACGGTCGGCGAAATCAAGAATCTGGCGGTAGTCGCCTCCCGCCGGGGTTCGGGTCGGGGACGAGCCATATTGGACGACCTCTGCGCGCACTACCGGGGCCGGTTCATGAACCTGAAGGTGGGTACGAGCGACGGAGGACGGGGATTCTACGAACGCTGCGGATTCCGTTACTCCCATACGATTTCGAATTTCTTTACCGAACGCTATCCGGCACCGGTGATCGATGAAGACAGCACGTTGTGCCGGGACATGATCGTATTGGAACGACCGCTGTAACTCGTTCTATATATAATAAGAAGCGAATCCGGCGATGGAGCCTTTCGATGCTCTCGCCGGATTCGCTTTTCTTATGCCTATTATAATATAGAATATCCTACAATCCATCTCCCCCCGCCGAGCTCGAAGCATCCTGCATCGGTGCCATCGCTTCGTTCAGCATCTCCATATCCATGTCCTGCCCCCCGCCCGAGACGATGAAGCTGTAGATCATAATCGCGATCACGACCAACGCCGCAATGATGGCGACGATCAGCCACACATCCGCCTTAGTCCGCTGCTGCGGTCGCCGACGCACCGGCGGTCTCCGCCCTCCCGGATACGGTTGCCCCGGCCGGGAAGCTCCCTGTCCCGGTCTCGTCGGCCGTCCCGCTCCCTGAGCCGCACCTCCCGGCCGCCCCTGTTGTCCGGGCTGCTGCGGCTGGCGTTGCGACGGAGGAATCATCCCCGCCTGCTGCTGCATCGGTTGTCCCATCGCCGCCTGTTGCTGTTGTCCCTGCTGCGGCTGCATCGGTTGTCCCGATTGCTGCCCTCCCCGTACCCCCTGCTGCGGCTGCATGGACGGATGGGGTCTCTGCCCCGGTTGTATCGGTCTTTGTCCCGGCTGGATCGGCTGCTGCATCGGTTGCTGCCCCATCGCCTGCTGATGCTGCGGTCTTTGCCCCGGTTGTATCGGCTGTTGCACAGGTTGCTGCCCCATCGCCGCCTGATGCTGCGGCGCCACCGGCTGAGTCCGCATCGGCTGCTGCGGCGGAATCTGCGGCATCTGCGGTTGCTGCTGCCGCATCGGTTGTTGCTGAATCCCCGGATAGGTTCCGAACAGCGAGGACTGTTGTTGCTGCATCTGCGGCTGTCCCGGCTGCCCCATCGGAGGCTGTACCTGTATCGTCTGCGGCCGGGTCATCACCGGCGGTTTGGTCATCACCGGCTGCACGGGCACCGGTTCCGCCTCTACAATCTGCTCCATCGCCGGCTGAGGCTGCTGCGGCGCCTGGCGCGCCATTCGCTCGCTCTCGACCTCCGCCCTGCTCCGCTCCGGCATCACCCCCTCCTTGAGGGTGATCGACCCGTTGGCATCCGCGGCCAACATCCCGACCCCTTCAATATAGTAGCGTCCGGACGAAGACAGCGACTGCCGCACGTAAACGACGAACTCGGCGATCATCCCGCGCGCGTCCTCCGACTCGACCCCGTATTCGCGAATCAGGGCCTCGGTCACCATCCCGTCGTCCTTGCGCAGGAACGGACTGAATACCAGCTGCTCACCCCTCGGCCCCTCCTTTTTGAGAAAGGCGCCGAAATCGGGAATCACCACCCGGCGGTGCTGCGCGATGAGTTGCTTGAGTAGGTTATTGTCCATCGAATGCTCTCTCTAATTTCTCCCAATATTACGAAAAAAAAATCATATGACCAATTTTCGACACTATTTTCCCGGCGGAACGTCATTTTTTACCCCCTCGCACCCCCTTGCCGACACACGTCCGACGACGGCGCGGAACCGACCGAAATAACTCGAAATTAATGACCTTCGACCGTCGGACGTAACGAAAATTATCGCATCTTTGCACTCGATTCGCAAAGAGAGCAAAATCCGGGCCGTCCGGATCGCCCGAATCGAAGCCAGGTAACCGAGTCGCTTATCCACTTCAGACCCCCATCCGGCGAAGATGAAAAACAAGTACATCGACCTCATCGAGCAAACCTTCGAGTTTCCTCAGGACGAATTCAGCGTCGTAGACAACAACCTCAACTTCCACGACGTACCGTTGATGGATATCATCAAACAGTACGGAACGCCGCTGAAGATCAGCTACCTGCCGAAGATCAGCTCGCAGATCCAGAAGGCCAAGAAACTCTTCAACGTAGCGATGGCGAAGGTGGACTACAAGGGGTCGTACAACTACTGCTACTGCACCAAGAGTTCGCACTTCTCGTTCGTACTGGAGGAGGCGCTGAAGAACAAAATCAACCTCGAAACCTCTTCGGCCTACGACATCCACATCATCAACGCACTGTACGACAGCGGGATGCTCGATAAGGACACCTTTATCGTCTGCAACGGATACAAGCGGCCGCAGTATGTCGAAAACATCGCGGGGCTCATCCACGCCGGATTCGTCAACACAATTCCGGTGATCGACAACAAGGAGGAACACGAGCTACTGGACGCTGCGATTCATAAACCGTGCCACGTCGGCATCCGGATCGCATCGGAAGAGGAGCCGAAGTTCGACTTCTACACCTCGCGCCTCGGCATCCGGTACCGCGAAATCAAGAACTACTATCTCGAAAAGATCAAGCCCAACAAGAAGTTCCGGCTCAAGATGCTGCACTTTTTCATCAACACCGGGATTCGCGACACGGCTTACTACTGGAACGAACTTTCGAAGTGTCTGGCGGTCTATTGCGAGCTGAAGAAGGTCTGCCCGGAGCTCGACTCGCTGAACATCGGCGGGGGCTTTCCGATCAAGAACTCGCTCGCTTTCGACTACGACTACGAGTACATGGCGGAGGAGATCGTTGCGCAAATCAAGAACTACTGCAACCTCAACGAGATCGAAGAGCCGAACATCTTCACCGAATTCGGATCCTTCACCGTGGGCGAAAGCGGCGCGACGCTCTACTCGATCATTAACCAGAAGCAGCAGAACGACCGCGAGCTGTGGTACATGATCGACTCGTCGTTCATGACCACCCTGCCGGACACTTGGGGCATCAACCAGCGCTACATGATGCTGCCGATCAACAACTGGGACAAGGAGTACCAGCGGATTTTCCTCGGCGGTCTGACGTGCGACAGCGAAGACTATTACAACGCCGAGGCGCACCAGAACGCGATCTTCCTGCCCAAGCTCTGTCCGGGCGAGACGCAGTACATCGGATTTTTCCACACGGGGGCTTACCAGGAGTCGCTGGGCGGCTACGGCGGGGTGCAACACTGCCTGATTCCGGCACCGAAACATATCATTATCGACCGCGACAAGGAGACTAACGAGTACTATACGCGTCTCTTCGCCAAGGAGCAGAGCTATCGCTCCATGATGCGCATTTTGGGGTATTAATCCGCCAAATACCCGTGCTATGCCCCATCCGCTCGTATCGGTCATCGTACCCAACTACTGCCATGCGCCTTACCTTCAGGAACGGCTCGACAGCATTCTCGGCCAAACCTTTCGGGAGTTCGAACTGATCCTGCTGGACGACTGCTCGACCGACGATAGCCGAACCGTGCTGGAGTCCTACAAAAACCATCCTCAGGTCAGTCACATCGTTTTCAACGAGACCAACAGCGGCTCGACCTTCCGCCAATGGGCCTTGGGATTCGGATTGGCACAAGGGAAATACATCTGGATCGCCGAAAGCGACGACGTCGCCGAACCCGCTTTCCTCAAAAAATGTATCGCCGAACTGGAAAGCGACCCGGCCTGTACACTGGCCTACACCAACAGCATCGCCATCGATTCCGATTCCGTTCCGCTTCCGGGACGGCTGCACAATCGGAAACCGTTTCGAAAAGAGGGACGCCGCTTCGTCATCGAAAAAATGTTCACCGGCAATGCCATCTACAATGCCAGCATGGCCGTGTTCCGCAAAAGCGCGCTGGCGAACGTGACGGAGGATTACGCAAAATACCGCTACTGCGGCGACTGGCTCTTCTGGAGCCGGATCGCCCTCGGCGGACGGGTGGCCTATCTGGCCGAACCGCTCAATCGGTTTCGCCAGCACCACGTAAAAGTTTCGCCACGAGCCGAAGCCGAAGGACTACAATTCATCGAAGGAAAAGAGGTGATCGAAACGCTGTTCCGGCTCACAGGCGTATCCTCCGCGTTCCGTCGCGCCGTGATCGGACGGTGGCTGCAACGCCTCGAACGATTCGGCGACACCGCACGACCGGAACTCTTTCGCCGGGTGCAAAGCCTCTGGCTCGCCGACTACCCGCATCCGAAACGCCTGCACTGCTGGCGCCAATTGTACCACCTGCTGCCGCGTCCGTTCCGACGCTAAAACCATCCTCCTCTTCGCATGATCGAATTTCAGAAAAGAACGCTGGCCAACGGTCTGACCGTCATCGCACACGAAGACCCCTCGACCCCGATGGCGGCCGTCAACGTGCTCTACAAAGTGGGCTCGCGCAACGAAGCATACGACCGGACAGGCTTCGCCCACCTATTCGAACACCTGATGTTCGGCGGCTCGATCCACGTGCCGAACTACGACGAACCGGTGCAGCTGGCCGGCGGCGAGAACAACGCCTTCACCAACAACGACTATACGAACTACTACCTGGCCCTGCCCAAAGAGAATATCGAAACGGCGCTGTGGTTAGAGTCGGATCGGATGCTCTCGCTGGCCTTCAACGAAAAGAGCCTCGACGTGCAGCGCAAAGTGGTCGTCGAAGAGTTCGCACAACGATATCTGAACCAACCGTACGGCGACATCTGGCTACTGTTGCGGCCGTTGGCCTACGAACGACATCCGTACCGGTGGGCGACGATCGGGCGGGAGATCGATCACATCCGCCGGGCGACGATGGAAGAGGTGCGGGCTTTTTTCGACCGCTACTACCGGCCGGACAACGCCATTCTGTCGGTGGCGGGAGATTTGCCGCCCGAACGGGTTTTCGAGCTGGCCGAGAAGTGGTTCGGTGAGATTCCGGCGGGAGGATTCGAACCGGATTCGCTGCCGGCCGAACCGGAACAGACCGCTCCGCGGCGGCTGGAGGTGCGGCGGCCGGTACCGGCTTCGGTGATCTACATCGCATTCCACATGGGCGACCGGCGGAGCCGGGAATACACGGTGTGCGACGTGGCGTCGGACATCCTGAGCAACGGAACGTCGAGTCGGCTCTACCAGCGGCTGGTTCAGGAGGCGAACCTCTTTTCGCAGGTGAATGCCTATGTTTCGGGGGATGTCGATCCGGGCTTGTTCGTCGTGACGGGCTATGTGATGGAGGGCGTGCCGGTGGAGCGGGCCGAGGCGGCTTTGTGGCACGAACTGGAACTCCTCTGCACGGAACCGGTCGGAGCGTATGAATTGGAGAAAGTCAAGAACAAGTTCGAAGCGACTCAGATTTTCAGCGAGTTGAATGTACTGAACAAGGCGATGAACCTGGCCTATTTCGAGATGCTGGGCGACGCGGCCCTGATCGACACAGAGGTCGCGGAGCACAACTCGGTGACGGCGCAGGAGATTCAGGAGGTATCGCGCCGTTTATTCCGCCGCGAAAACAGTTCGACACTGCTTTACCTGGCCGAATCGGCGGAATAAACGCCGCCGTGTCCTTTCACGTTCCACCGCCCCGGGCTACCGCCATCGGGATACGGGCGCGCCGGTGAACGTCAGCGGCAACGGTTACAGCTGGGCTTCCACGGTCAGCGGCACCAATGGCATGTACTTGGGTTTCTACGTGACGTGGCTCAATCCCAGCATTGCGGACGGCCACGCCTACGGTTTTCAGTTGCGGTGCCTCTCGGAATAAACGGAGAAGACGCAACCGCATCTTCATTTTCGTCCGTAATCAGGCCTTCGGCCGCCGGATAAACAGAAACGTCTTATTCTCCGTCCCTTCGCGCAGCCGTTTGATGTTCTTCCGGTGGGTAATCAACAACACCACCGCGACCAAAACACCGAAAAGGAGTTTATAAGGCTGAAATCCGTCGACCAACAGAATATAGAACGGGAAAAGCACTCCTCCCGTCATCGATCCCAACGAGACATAGTGGCTCACCGCCAGCACGATCACAAACGTGGCCAGCCCCATCAGCATCGGTATCGGCGCAATGGCAAGCATACAGCCCGCCATCGTCGCCACCCCTTTCCCGCCTTTGAAACCGGCGAAAATCGGGAAAATATGTCCCAGAATCGCCGCCGCCGTCAGCCCGATTTTCAGGAAAAAGAGTCCGTCGCCCTGCAAGTCGGCCAAATGGGCCAACATCACCGCCCCATACCCTTTTGCCGCATCGATCACAAAGACCGGCAACGCCGCCCGACGCCCCAATACCCGAAGCGTATTGGTCGCCCCGGCATTATGACTGCCGTACTCCCGCACATCGGTGCGGTAGAACCACCGCCCGATCCACACCGCACTGGGAATCGACCCCAGCAAATACCCGCCGATCAACAATAGACAGATGATCCAAATCATAATCGAATCTGTTTCAATAGCTTTCGTAATCCAATCGGCCGCCCCTCCGCGACCTCGTTTCACCGCTCCTCAGACCTTTTCGTCGCCCCGAACCTTTCCCGAGAAACCACCCCCTCACCCATTCCGCCGCCCGCCCCGGGCAACCGCGGATATAGTAATGGCGCGCTGAGCGGCATCGGCTACTACGGTTACAACTGGGCTTCCACGACCAGCAGGATCAGCGGTATATACTTGTACTTCAACGCGACGATACTCCGCCCCAGCGGCACGGCGGGTCGGGCCAACGGTATTCCGTTGCGTTGCCTCTCGGAATAAACGGGGGAAGACCCTACTCTGCAAAAGTAGGAAAAGCGCAGGGAATCGCAAAAAATACCTAAATTTGAACCGTTGCCGTCGTTCCACCAAGACCTCATGTTCAGAAAACTCTTCTTCACCCTCGGACAAATCTACCAAAGCTGGCTCGCCGCTCTGGAAAGCGTAGTCATCAACAAACTCCGCACCGGCCTCTCCCTCGGCGGCGTCACCATCGGCATCTTCGCCATCATCACCGTCTTCACCCTCGTCGACTCGATGGCCCTCCACATCCGCCAGGGGATCGAATCGCTCGGCAGCAACACCCTCTATGTCAGCAAATGGCCGTGGGAAGGGGGCGGAGAGTGGTGGAAATACAGCAACCGGCCGCAGGTCAGCCTCGACGAATACCGCGAGACCCAGGCCCTGCTGCCCCAGGCCGAAGTCGCTTTCATGACCAGTTTCAACCGCACGGCCCGGCACGGGAGCCTCTATGTCGACAACGCAACCGTGCTGTGCGTCAGCCACAACTACGACCGGATACAGACCACCGACATCGAGCAGGGACGCTACTTCACCCCTTTCGAATCGGCACACGGCAGCCGCGTCGCGATTCTTGGGCCGGAAATCGCCGAACAACTCTTCGACGGGAGCGACCCCGTAGGCAAAACCATCCGCATCGGCGACATCAAGCTGCACGTGATCGGCCTCCTGGCCAAAGCCGGCAACAGCGTGGCCTTCAACAGCCTCGACCGGAGCATCCTGATCCCGCTGTCACTGACCGGCAATTTCATCAACCTGCGGTGGGCCCCGACCGACATGGTCATCACTGTCCCCGACGGAACCGATATGGAAAACCTCAAAGCCGAGGTCGGCTCCATCATGCGCCGCCTCCGGCGGCTCAGCCCCCAGACCGAAGACAACTTCGCCCTCAACGAAGTCAGCATCATGAACAATATGTTCGACGAGATGTACCGCAAAATCAACCTCGCGGGCGGCATTATCGGCCTCTTCTCGATCCTCGTGGGCGGCTTCGGTGTAGCCAACATCATGTTCGTCACCGTGCGCGAACGCATCGTTCAGATCGGCATCCAGAAGGCACTCGGGGCACGTCCCTATTTCATCCTCTGCCAGTTTCTCTTCGAAGCGATGATCCTCTCCGTGATCGGCGGAGCGATCGGACTCGCCATGGTCTACATCGGCACCCTGCTGGTCAACCACTTTTCCAACTTCACCCTCGTGCTGACCTTCAGCAACATCCTGCTCGGACTGACCATCGCGTCGATCGTAGGAGCCGTGGCCGGGCTCTTTCCCGCCTGGAGCGCCGCCCGGATGGACCCCGTTCAGGCCATCTCCCACACCTGATAAACTCGGATAAACGAGCTATCTTTGTCCCCTCGTAACCCCGTCGCGCACCCGTTACCGTTGCGCGACCCAACCCGAACGCTTATGAAAAACCGAATCACCCGCCCCTTCGGCCTCCTCGTCGCGGCACTCTTCGCCGCATCGTGCAGCCACGCGCCGGAGAGCGACGATCTCGCCTCGCTGGTCAACCCTTTTATCGGGACGGACGGCCCGGGAAACGTCTACCCCGGCGTCAGCGCCCCGTTCGGCATGGTGCAGCTCTCGCCCGACAACGGCACCAGCGGCTGGGATCGGATCGCCGGCTACTTCTGGCCTGACACCACGATCGCCGGCTTCTCGCACACCCACCTGAGCGGAACCGGAGCAGGGGATCTGTACGATATCTCTTTTATGCCCGCCGTACCGCCGTTCAAAACGGGGAAAGGCGAACTGGGCGTCTACTCCACCTTCCGCCACGACGACGAACAGGCACAGGCCGGGTATTACAGCGTGCTGCTGAAAGATTACGACACCCGGGTGGAACTCGCGGCCACCGAGCGGTGCGGCATGCAACGCTACACCTTTCCGGTGACCGACCGGGCGACCGTCTTCGTCGACCTCTCCAAAGCCATGAATTGGGACTACACCATGGGTTCCTACCTGCGGGTCGTGGACGACCGGACGATCGAAGGATACCGTTTTTCCGAGGGGTGGGCGCCCGATCAACGGGTCTACTTCACGGCCCAATTCTCGCAACCCTTCGCCTCGTACACGATCGACACAGTGGTTTCGGTGCACCGCGACAGCACCTATAACGGCATCCGGAGCCACATCGGACGGTTCGTGTTCCACACCACGAAAGAGAACCGTTCGGTGACGGTGCGGACGGCCATTTCGGCGGTGGACATCGAGGGAGCGCGGCGCAACCTGGCGGCCGAGATGCCGTCGTTCCATTTCGACAGCGTGCGCGCCGCACAACGGGCAGTATGGAACGCCGAACTCGCGAAAATCGAAGTCCGCGGCGGCACGCACGACGAACGAGTCTCTTTCTACACGGCTCTCTACCGGACGATGCTCGCCCCGACGCTCTTCGACGACGCGGACGGCCGCTATTTCGGGCCGGACGGTCGGATACACGCCGGTAAGGTACCGGGCGAGGGGGGGCACAACTACTCGACCTTCTCACTGTGGGACACCTATCGGGCGGCCCATCCGCTCTACACCTTCACGCAGCCGGAACGGGTGAAAGAGATGGTGACTTCGATGCTCGACTTCTACGACCAGCACGGGATGTTGCCCGTCTGGCCGTTGTGGGGCAACGAAACGGACATGATGATCGGCTACCACGCGGTGCCGGTGCTGGTCGAGGCGGCGCTGAAAGGACTCCTGCCGGATTCGACGCTCGACCGGGTGCTGACGGCGTGCGTGGCGACGGCGAACCGGGACGACTATCGGGGAATCGGGCTCTATAAAATGCTGGGCTATGTGCCGGCAGACCTGGAAGCAGAGTCGCTCTCGAAGACGCTGGAGTACGCCTACGACGACCACTGCATCGCGCAGCTGGCGCGGCGGATGGGGCGCGACTCGCTCTACAACGAATTCATCCTGCGGTCGAAGAGCTACATGAACCTCTACCAGCCGGCTTCGGGCTTCATGCAACCGCGGCTCTCGACGAACGAATGGCTGCCGGGCTTCAATCCAAAGGCGTATACGGAGCACATCACGGAGAGCAACGGCTGGCAATACCTCTGGGCGGTGCAACAGGACGTCGAAGGGTTGATCCGCCTGATGCGGGGGCCGGAACAGTTCGAAAAGCGGCTGGACGAGATGTTCACGCTCGATCCGGAGGCGACGGACTCACTGCCGATTTTCAGCACGGGGATGATCGGCCAGTATGCGCACGGCAACGAGCCGTCGCACCATGTGGCGTACCTTTACGATTACATCGGCAAGCCGGAAAAGACGCAGCGATATGTGTCGGAAATCATGCGGACACAATATGCGAACCGTCCGGACGGTTTATGTGGTAACGAGGATTGCGGCCAGATGTCGGCCTGGTATGTCTTCAGCGCGCTGGGATTCTATCCGGTGGATCCGGTGAGCCTGAACTATGCGATCGGGACGCCGCTGTTCGAGGAGTCGATCATCCGGCTGCCGAACGGCAAGAGCTTTACAGTCCGTGCTCCGGGCGTTTCGGCGAAACGTTACCGGATCGAAAAGATGACTCTCAACGGACATCTGCTGAGCACACCGTTCCTGACCTGGCGGGACATCGTCTCGGGAGGCGAGCTGGACATCGTGTTGCGGGAAGAAGAGTAAAGAACTGGGATAACCATTTCCCCACCGCAGGCACGAGAAGGCTGCCCGACCGCCCCATTTCCGCCAGCGCGCGGACAAAGGGTTGGGCCGAGGCTGCCAGTTGAAATGCGTAAGCATTTCCCGTCCACGGGACGTGGGGCCTGCGCGGCCCGAGCGCAGTACCCTCCCGTAGGACAGCCGCGCGCCCCGCCTAAAGAAGCGATTCAACTATTTCGGCGGTAGCCGAATATAGATGAATCGCGCAAGGCGCGCGAAAACGCGGCGGAGCGACAGCGGAGCCGCAGTGAGGCGGACACGGGGCAGTACTTTGGGCCTTGAGTTGGGCAGAACTGTTGGCTGGGCTTTTGCGACTTGCAGAGTCGCGCAGTCCGCCGCCCCGGCAGGCGGAGGGCTGCAACTCGTCGGTGCTCGTTGCTGCTCCCCGCTGGCGGCGAACTACTATAGGCCGAGAGCGAATAGCGCGATTCAGAGAATCGCCGTCCTCGGCGAGAGCGACGCATTAGCAGCGCGTGGAGGGCGCGCCGAGGACGAAGCTCATCGCAAAGAGGCCGTGCTCTTGCGACTCAAAGGGTCGCCGGGCTTGCGGCGGGGCATCTTCGATGCCCGGGCCGGACGCCGCAGCCCGAACT
>NZ_CAJTUJ010000034.1 GCF_910579375.1 uncultured Rikenella sp. | reverse complement strand
GTCGCCCGCTGGGATTTCAGCTCGATTTTGCTCATCGCAAAACGAGTGAAATCCCTCTTTAAGCGGGCGGGCGACGGATTTTTTGCGCACCACTCTTTTTTCGCGCGCTGGCGGAAATCTTATTCAAACGCGTATTTCGCGTTTGAATGATTTCCTACCCCAACGGTCGCGCGCGGTCGAGCTTTGACCCGCCTAAAACTGCCCTCGGGCCGGGCGGGCCCCACGTCCCGTGGACGGGAAATGCGCCAGCATTTCCACTGGCAGCCTCTACCCCATCCGTCACGCCGCTCACACCGGACGAAACTGTCACGCTGTCAACTACGCCTCAGGCTCCGCAGAATTCAGGCTGCGGACGCACTCGGCTAAGCTCTCGCGCCAATCCGGTACGAGAACGCCGAAAATCGCCCGGATCCGTTCGGTCGACAGCACCGACCACGCCGGTCGAGCTGCCGCTGCCGGATACTCGGCCGTCGTAATGGCACGAACCGCGCAATTCCGTCCCCCCAACCGCATAATCTCCTGCGCAAACTCGCACCAATTCGTCCGACCGCCATTCGTATAATGATACAGCCCGAAACCGGCTGCATCCGGATGCTCGTCGGCAAAAGCGACCATCTCCATAATCGCCGCCGCCAAGTCCCGCGCATAGGTCGGCGTCCCCCACTGATCCGCCACCACGCCCAACTTCGACCGCTCGGCACCCAACCGCAACATCGTCTTTACGAAATTATTCCCGTAGGTGCTATACAGCCACGCCGTCCGCACGACAAAACTCCGATCGTAAGCCAAGGCTGCCGCTTCGCCCGCCAGCTTCGTCCGCCCGTAGACAGACTGCGGACCGGTCGGCTCCTCCTCGGTCAGGGCATGTTCGTCGGCCGGACGAAGCCCGTCGAAGACATAGTCGGTCGAAACCTGTACGAATCCCGCGCCCACCGCCTCGGCGGCAGAAACGAGATTCCGGACAGCCGTAGCATTGAGCAGTTCGGCCCGTTCCGCATCCGACTCGGCCCGATCCACCGCCGTATAGGCCGCCGCATTCACGATCCACTGCGGACGTTCATGCCCGACAAAAGCCTGGACTGCCACCGCATCCGTAATATCCAGTTCCGCGACGTCCGTAAAGACGAACTCGTACCCGTCCCGATACCTCCCAGCACGGTCGATCGCCCGCAATTCGCTCCCCAACTGACCTTTGGAACCCGTAACGATTATCTTTTTCCGCATCGCTCCTTTCATTCTGATTCGTTACCGATTGCCGTACATCTCGGCATAGTACTTTTCGTATGCGCCGCTGGTGATATTATCCATCCACTCCTGGTTGTCCAGATACCATCGGATGGTCTTTTCGATCCCCTCCTCGAACTGCAACGAAGGCTCCCAGCCCAGCTCCTCGTGCAGCTTGGTGGAGTCGATGGCGTACCGTTTGTCATGCCCGGCCCGATCCTGCACGTAGGTGATCAGCCCGTCGGAATGGCCCTCGGGATTCCCCAGCAGGCGGTCGGCGGTGCGGATCATCACTTTGATCAGGTCGATGTTGCGCCACTCGTTGAAACCGCCGATGTTATAGGTCTCTCCGTCCCGCCCCCGGTGAAAGATCGTGTCGATGGCCCGCGCGTGATCCACCACGTAGAGCCAGTCGCGCACGTTTTCGCCCGTCCCGTAAACCGGCAACGGCTTCCCGTGGCGGATGTTATTGATGAACAGCGGGATGAGCTTCTCCGGAAACTGATTGGGGCCGTAGTTGTTGGAGCAGTTCGAAATCACAATCGGCAGGCCGTAGGTATTCCCGAAGGCCCGGACGAAGTGGTCGCTCGACGCCTTGGAGGCGGAGTACGGCGACTGTGGGTCGTAAGCGGTGGTCTCGACGAAGAAGGTGCCGGGGTCGTGCAACGAGCCGTAGACTTCGTCGGTCGAGATGTGGTAGAATCGCTTGCCGGCCATCCCGCCGCCCGCTTCGGAAGACCAGTACTCCCGAGCGGCCTGCAACAAGGCGATTGTCCCCAGTACATTGGTCTGGGCAAAGGCGAAGGGGTCTTTGATCGAGCGGTCTACATGGCTCTCGGCGGCCAGGTGGATAACGCCGTCGATCCGGTGGTCGGCGAAGATCCGACGCAGGTGGTCGATGTCGCAAATGTCGCCTTTGATAAAGTGATAATTCGGACATGCCGAAGCCACGTCTTTCAGGTTCTCCAAATTCCCGGCATAGGTGAGTTTGTCGAGGTTGTAGACCTGATAGTCGGGGTAGTTCTTGCAAAAGAGCCGCACGACGTGCGAGCCGATAAAGCCGGCACCGCCGGTAATCAGTATGTTTCTCACTGTTTTGTATGTTCCTGTGGAGGTGAAATCGCTGAGCGAAGGAACCTCTTTTTTGTCTTTTCGCGAAAAGGTGGAGATCAGTCCCATTGCTTAATGACGTTCGGAGCGATCTATTTATTGTCGTTGCGTGCTTTCAACAGGTCGCGGATCTCGGTCAGGAGCTCCTGATCCTTGGTCGGCGCAACGGGTGCGGCCGGTTCGTCGGCTTTCGCTTTCTCGGTCTTGCTCTTCAGGGTGTTCATCACTTTCACGAGGGCGAAGATGGAGAAGGCGATGATGATGAAGTCGATGATGGTCTGGATGAATTTCCCGTAACCGATCACCACGGCGGGCTCGTCGCCGACGGCTTTTTTCAGGGTGAAAGCGAGGTCGGAGAAGTCGACGCCGCCGAGCAGCACGCCGATCGGGGGCATCATCACGTCGCTGACCAGCGAGCTGACGATCTTGCCGAAAGCGGCACCGATGATGATACCGACGGCCATATCGACCACGTTGCCGCGCATGGCGAATTGCTTGAATTCAGATAACCATTTCATAGCGTTGATGTTTTTTAATCGTTTATTTCCGAACATTTCTATGCCTGACCGCCGAATTCCATCAGGTAGGCTTTGATAAAGTCGTCGATCTCGCCGTCCATGACGCGTTCGACGTCGGAGGTCTGGTGGGAGGTGCGGTGGTCTTTGACGCGGCGGTCGTCGAAGACGTAGCTGCGGATCTGGGAACCCCACTCGATCTTCTTTTTCTGCCCTTCGAGCTCGGCCTGGGCGGCCATGCGTTTCTCCATTTCGAGCTGGTAGAGCTTCGACCGCAGGATGCGCAGGGCGTTCTCCTTGTTCATGATCTGCGAGCGGGTCTCGGTGTTCTCGATGACGATGCCGGTCGGGATGTGGTACAACCGAACCCCGGTCTCGACTTTATTGACGTTCTGTCCCCCTGCGCCGCTGCTGCGGTAGGTGTCCCACTTGATGTCTCCGGCGTTGATGACGATTTCGATGGTGTCGTCCACGGCGGGCGAGACGAAGACGCTCGCAAAGGTGGTCTGCCGCTTGTTGTTGGCGTTGAAGGGCGAGAGCCGTACCATCCGGTGGACGCCGTTTTCGCTCTTGAGGTAGCCGTAGGCGTAGTCGCCGACGAATTCGATCATAGCGGATTTGACGCCGACTTCGTCGCCGTCCTGGATGTCGAGCACTTTGACGGTATAACCGTTCCGTTCGCCCCAGCGGGTGTACATGCGCAGGAGCATCGAGGCCCAGTCCAAGGCTTCGGTACCGCCGGCGCCGGAGTTGATCTCCATAATGGCGCCCATCTTATCTTCCTCGGAACGGAGCATGTTACGCATCTCCAAGGCTTCGATCAGCTTCAGGGCTTTGTCATACGCCGTGTCGAGGTCTTCTTCGGTGGCCGCGCCTTCTTTGATGAATTCGGGAACGAGGTTGAGTTCGTCCATGGCGGTGGCGATGGCGTCGTAGTCCACGACCCACGATTTGATGGAGGCCACTTTCTTCAGTTGTGCCTGGGCGCGCTCGGCGTCGTCCCAAAAGTCGGGGGCGAGGGTGGCGGCCTCTTCTTTCTTTAACTCCAGACGTTTGCCGTCCAGGTCAAAGATGCCTCCTCAGCGCATCCTGGCGCCTTACAAGCTCTTTAATTTGTTCTGTGGTAATCATTTGTATTTTGTTGTTTGTTCTTTATCGTTCTGCCGGGCGGGGTTCGAAGTGTCCCGCCCCGGGCTACCGCGAGAGGACCAATGGCGGGTTGGAGGGTGTCGGCAGCAATGGGCTCAACTGGGCTTCTACGGATATCGAGCCGAATGCGGTGTTCTTGTTTTTCCGTCCACACGATCTCTATCCGAACTATGCCAGTTACCGGGCTCACGGTCTTCTGTTGCGTTGCCTCTCGGAATAAACGGGGCGACAACGGCGTTCCCACAACCGCAGCGTCCAGACAACCGCCATCGCCATAATCACCCGCGGAACCAGCAGCCAGAATAACCCCAAACCCAAAGTAAAATAGAGCAACGTATCCTCCAGCGTCGAGTGCGTCATCGCCGCATGGGCGTTCAGCAGCCGTGCGTCGCGTCGCGCGATCCGCCCCGACTCCACCTCGTCGATCATCACCGAAGCGCCGTAGGCCAATCCCAACGTATTGAGCACGATCCAAAGAAAGGCGCAATCGCGCGAAAGGCCGAAAATCCGCATGACCGATGCCATCGGCAACGTCAGGTGGTCGATCAGCGAAAATTCCCGCAAAATCCGTTGCAGCACATTCAGGCTGACGATCATCGCCAGCATCAGCGGGAAAAGCCGGGCCTGCGTCAGCGCCCAGTTCCGCAAGATCGCTCCGAACGACAGCTCGCCTGCCTCGCGATGCTCCAACAGGAGCCTCCCCGTAAAATCCGCCGGCAGAATCCGATTCAATATCCATGCCGTAAAGATCGCCATCGTCAGCCGCAAAGCAGCCATCCCCCACCCAGACCGGCAACCCGAACGACGCTGAACCACCGACTCCACGATCAGGTTATGGGCAATCAGCGTCATCACCGCCACGATCGTCACGCTCCGAAAATCGAGATTCAACGTCCCCATCACGCCGATCGCCGCATAGATCGAAGTCAAAGTAGCCGTCAGAAAAGTCAGCACCCCCTCGCCGTCGAGCCCGATGTAGGAGAAAGCCGGCGTCAGCCACCGCGAGATCGTCCCGATCACCCCCAGCCACTGCAACACCGCCACACCGAACGTAATCGGCAACATCATCTTCACCAGCCACCACCAGGTACGCACACCGGCCTGCACGCCCTGCACCAGGCAGCCGAGCGCCCGAAATTTCAATGCCTGTTGCATGCTCTACTGTCGTTTGATACGAAGATAGTCGATAAATTCGAATCCCGGAACCGATCCGTCGAGGGCCGCCGGATGAGCCTCGCGCCACACTTCGCGCCACTCCTCGGGCCGCACCTCCGGAAAGTAAGTGTCTCCCTCCGGCCGGGCCGCGATGCGGGTGAGGTAGAGTTTGTCGGCCAACGGCATGGTTTGGCGGTAGATTTCGCCGCCGCCGATAACGAAGAGCTCCTCGTCGGAGTCGGCATACCGCGCAAAAGCCTCTTCCGGCGAAGCCACGACCACCACCCCGTCCGGCACACGGAAATCCGCCGCCCGGCGCGTCACGACGATGTTAGTACGATTCGGCAAGGGCCGTCCGCCGAGCGATTCGAAGGTCTTGCGCCCCATCACCACCGGATGGCCCGTCGTGATGCACTTGAACCGCGCGAGGTCTTCGCGCAGATGCCACGGCATCCGGCCGTCGCAACCGATAACGCCGTTTTCGGCAACTGCTACGATAAGGGAGAGAATCATACCCGAAGTGTCGTTCTGAATGTTTCGGCAAAGGTAAGGAATCTCCGTCATTCCGCCTCCCCGGCCGGTTCGTCCGACGACGGACAACGGTGGGTGCGGAAGGTATAAAACCGCTGGGCCAGATAGCTGAAGAGGGTGGTGACGACCTGCAAGGCGGCATACGACAGCGAAGGATAGCATCCCAGCACATCCACCAACAGTTTCAGTCCGAAATAGTTGATGGCGATATTGACCCCGACCACCTGGGCATAGCGAAAGAGCTGTTTGGCGCCGTGCACCTGCGAGCGGTCGAAGGCCACTTTCCGCACCAGCCAGAATCCGGTGAAAAAGGTGATGACGAAAGCGATCAGAAAGGCGAGAATCGGGGCCGAGACGGTGACGATGCCGAAATCGGTGTCCCGTTTGCCGAGCACATAATTGAAGCAGAACCAGTAGAGTACCAGATTGAAGAGCAGGTTCAGCCCCCCTACGAACGCATACCGGAAAGTCTCCTGGGGCACGAACCGCCGCAAGGGTTTGAGATAGAAAAGGTCGGCCAGTCTGGCGACGAATCCGTGTATAGCCGTCAAAACCATCGATTTATTCGCTCTTGCGCCCCATCCCCAGCCGGTAGACGAAGGTCACCCCCGCTTTGTAAGGAATCCACTCGCCGCTCGCGTTCCAGTCCGCATAATGCTGTCCGGTGGTCCGATCCACGCCGTAGTACCAGCCGTAGTGCCAGCCGCCGCCGACATAGAAGTCCATCCCCCACCGCCGCGCGATATCGATCTGCCCCCCCAGCGTAAGCCCGATACATGTCCCGTAACCATGCTGCACGTCGGTTTTCGGGTGATCCCACTTGCTCACCTCGTACCAGTCGTACGAGACATATGCCCCGACATAAAATCCCCGGAAAGCCTGTTTGGGATAGAAACGCACCTCGGGAATCACCTGCACCCCCTTCATCGGCCGCCCTTTGACGCTCTCCCACGGCGACCAGACGACATCGCCGTTGAAAGTGAACCGGTTGCCGAGCCGTGTCTCGACCGCCATATGGGGCACCCCCACGGCCCAATACAAGGCGTTCCACTTCAAAGCCGTGCCCTGGGCCGCCGACCGGGCGACACACATCGCCAGAAAAAGAAAAACCGAAACCGCAATTTTACGCCGCATAAATCGTTGGTTTAACACACCAAAGATAGCATAAAATATTATCTTTGCCGAAAATGGTAATTTTATCGATGAAGTGGCACCTGTTTTTGGCCTCCGTACTGGGCGGCGGCATGATATGGGCGACCGGCCTGTCCACGGCTTCGGCCCAAAACCGCGAAATCACGCCGGAGATGATCCGGCAGGCGCAGGCGGCGGGCTATAACCCCGATCTGCGCGAGGGGCTGGAGGGGCTCGGGGACTTGGAAAAGCTGAAAAACAAAGTTTCGTCGGCCACCAAGAACTCCACGACCGACAAGGGAAAACTGGACAAGCAATCGACTACGACCGACCGGACGCGAAAGGATTCCGACCTGAAAAATCTGGAGTACGACCGGCGGAACAACGGGGTGGATACCCGCGGGACGGAGTATCGGCGGGAGCAGGAGCGACAGAACGACTACCGGGTGCGTACCATCCGGGATCAGGACGGGAATCTGGTGGACGCCGAGACGGGCGAGATTTTCGAGACGGCGGACGGCACGGTGACGGCGGCCGGGAAACAGAATATGACGGCGGGGAACAGGACGGTGACCGACCCGCGGCTGGACGCCTCGGGCAAGCTGACGCCGGAGGAGGAGCAGCGGCTCAAAGATGCCGAAAAACGGATACAGGACTCGGTTTTGCGGAACAGCGTCTTCGGGCGGGAGATTTTCTCGGCCCGGAACCTCACTTTCGCGCCGACCTATAACCTGCCCACGCCGGCCAATTATGTACTGGCGGGGGGCGACCAGCTCTTCATCGACCTCTGGGGAGATGCGGAGGCCAATTACGACCTGAAGGTGAGCCCGGACGGAATCATCGCCATCCCGGACGCCGGGGTGGTACAGGTGGGGGGACTCACGATCGAGGCGGCGGAAAAACGGATCCGGAACAAGCTGGCGAAATCGATCTCGGGGCTCAACGACGGCTCGGTGCAGCTCAAACTGTCGTTAGGCAACATCCGCTCGATCAAGGTCAACATCATCGGAGAGGCGTCGATGCCGGGGACTTACACGCTGCCGTCGCTGGCCACGCTGTTCAACGCGCTGTACGAGGCGGGAGGGGTGAGCGACATCGGCTCGCTGCGGAGCATCAAACTGATCCGAGGAAATAAACAGGTGGCCGAGCTCGACGTCTACGACTACCTGCTGGGTGGAAAGCAGGAGGTGAACGTGGGGTTGCAGGACAACGACATGATCGTGGTGCAGCCGTACGAAAACTTAGTCAAAGTGACGGGGAAGGTGAAGCGGCCGCGGATCTATGAGCTCAAAAAAGGCGAGACGGCGGCCAATCTGCTGGACTACGTCGGGGGGTTCATGGGGGAGGCTTATAAGGACAACCTGACAGTAAACCGCAAGTCGGGCCGGATGATGAGCGTGCACAGCGTGCCGGCGGAAGATTTTGCGATATTCGCCATGGCCGACGGCGACAGTGTGGCGGTGGGTGAGGTGATCCGGCAGTATGCCAATCGGGTGACGATCGACGGGGCGGTGTGGCGGCCGGGAGACTACGAACTGGGCGACAGCGTGACCACGCTGCGCCAACTGATCGAACGGGCGGAAGGGATTCGCGGCGACGCGTTGACGAGTCGGGCGCAAATCGTGCGGCTCAACGACGACTACACGTTCACCGTGGAGGCGATCGACCTGCGGGGGGTGCTGGACGGGACGGCGGCAGACATCCGGCTCCGACCGGAGGACCTGGTGCGGATTCCGTCGATCAACTCGCTGCGCGAAGGGTACACCATCGAAGTGAAAGGCGAGGTGAATACGCCGCAAACGCTGCTCTACCGCGACAATATGACCATCGAGGATGCCATTCTGATGGCCAACGGGCTCAAGGAGTCGGCTTCATTGTCCCGGATCGAGGTGGCCCGGCGGGTGAAAAACCCCAACTCGACGGAGCAGTCGGATCGGATCGCGGAACTCTTCCAGTTCAACATTCCGGCCGACCTGGGGCTTTCTTCCGAAACCGCATCTTTCAAATTACAGCCGTTCGACCAAATCTACATCCGTCGGTCGCCGGGGTATAACGAACAGACCAGCGTATTTGCGCAGGGCGAGTTGCTCTTCGACGGCGAATACGTGCTCTCGACCAACAACGACCGGCTGAGCGATCTGGTGGCCAAGGCGGGGGGCTTGACGACGGAGGCTTATGCGCCGGGAGCTTACCTGAAGCGGAAGCTGACCGAGGAGCGCTTGGCCCGGTTGGAGACGCTGGCCGACCTCTCGGCCCGGGGACGCTCGGCGACGGGGGACACCATCGTGCTGAAACAGATGGAGGTGGGAGACTACTTCCCGATCGCTATCGACCTGCCGGCCGCGCTGGCCAATCCGGACGGACTGGACAATCTGGTACTGGAGGACGGCGACATTCTGATGGTGCCGAAGTTCAACAACACGGTGACGATCAGCGGCGCAGTGCTCTATCCGTGTACTGTCACCTACGTCGAGGGACAAAAGATCAGAGACTACATCGCTCGGGGCGGCGGATATGCCGACCGGGCCAAGAAGCGGCCTTTCGTGATCTACGCCAACGGGCTGCCGGACGCCAAGCGGGGCGGCAAGTGGCCGAAGGTGGAGCCGGGGTGCGAGATCGTCATCCCCTCGAAACCGCCGAAGGGGCGCGGGATGAGCGCGGCCGAGGTGATGGGGTTGATGACCAATACGGTTTCGATGGCAGCGATGCTGACCTCGATTATCAAGTAACCACTCGGATCGGATTAGACCGTGAAATACCTGTATAACTGTTCCATACGCGCTTTCAGCCTGGCCATCGCGCTGGCCGCGCCGTTCCACCGGAAAGCACGGCTTTTGTGGCGGGGACGGAGGGGCTTGTTGCGGCGGATCGAGCGGGCGGAAGTTGCGGCTTTTTCGGCGGGAGAAGGCTTGCAGACCATATGGGTGCACTGTGCTTCGCTCGGGGAGTTCGAGCAGGGGAGGCCGCTGATCGAGGCGATTCGGGCGAAACATCCGGTCGGAACGCCGGATTACCGGCGGATCGTACTGACTTTCTATTCGCCGTCGGGGTACGAGATCCGGAAAGATTACCCGCTGGCGGACGCCATCTACTACCTGCCGGCGGATACGCCGCGGAACGCACGGCGATTCGTGGCGGCGGTGAGGCCGGAACAGGCCGTTTTCGTCAAGTATGAATACTGGTACAACTACCTCTCGGCGCTGCGGGATTTCGGGGCGAAGAGTTGTGTAGTGTCGGCGATTTTTCGTCCGGACACCGTTTTTTTCCGGAAGAATGCCATGGGGAGGTTCATGCGCCGGACGATCGGGCTGCTCGACCGGTTTTTCGTCCAGAACGACGATTCGGCACGATTGTTGGGTTCGATCGGATTCGGGCCGGAGCGGGTGACGGTGAGCGGAGACACGCGGTTCGACCGGGTCGTGGCATTGGCCGATTCGGCGGCGGCGCGGGAAATGCCGTGGGTGGAGGCTTTCGTGGAGGGCGTTCAGGAGCCGGTGATGGTCTGCGGCAGCACGTGGGGGCCGGACGAGGAGATATTGCTCGAACTGATGCACGCACGGCCGGAGATGAAGTTCATCGTGGCGCCGCACGAGCTGGATTCGGCACGGATCGACGCCCTGATCGACAGGAGCGGGCGGAAAGGCGTGCGCTACACGCATTTGACCGCGTCTGACGATGGGTCGACGGAAATTTTGCGGGAGGCCACATTATTGGTGATCGACACGATCGGGATGCTGTCGGGCGTTTATCGATACGGACAGCTGGCCTATATCGGCGGAGGATTCGGACGGGGGATACACAACACGTTGGAGGCGGCGACATGGGGGATGCCGGTGCTCTTCGGGCCGAAATACGAAGCTTTTGCCGAGGCGGTGGAGCTGGTGGCTTTAGGAGTGGCGGCCTCTGTGTCGGGGGCGGAGGAGTTGAAGGCGACCGTGGCGGCGTGGGTGGGCGATCCGGAGACGCTGCAGAGGCGGGGAGGATCGGCAGGGGAATATGTCCGAAGCCGGGCGGGGGCGACCCGAAAGATACTCGACGCGCTGGGCATGTGACCGAGACGCTCGCCGAAGGGGCGGCAATTTTGTCAGTAATTCTGAAATCACTACATTTGCTCACGTAATAAACCAGTTACGCGCTATGTCAAGATTCATCATACGATTCGCTCTTCCGGCACTGATGCTCGGAGGAGTCGTTCTTTTCTCCTCCATCGAGGAGCTCCCGGCCCGGAACCGGCGGGCGGCGCGGCAGCGGGCCGAAGCGCTCAGCTACCAGCAGGCCGGAGGGGTGGCACCCAAGAAAGGCGAATGGGTCGACCCGAACGCCACGGTAGTGCGGGGAACGCCGCGGGCACAGCTCAATCCGTCGGGACGGCTCGTCTGCAACCTCTCGGAACGGCGGGCCGAGCTGCAACGACAGGTCGATATGCTCGGGGCCGAGCTCCGGACGGCACGCGGGCCGAGGGCACGGAAAATCACCAAAGAGCTGGCGGAACTGGCGGATCAGATCGCGGTGCTGGATCGGAAACTCGAATCGCTGCCTCAGGAGCGTACCTTTTCCGACATCTACTCCAGCGGACGGTCGTTCCGGCACTTCGTCGATTCGCTCGTAGACCTGCGGATCCAGGAAGAGGGATATGTGAAAGGGACGGGTGAGGTGACCGCTACCGAAAGCTATGTCGCACCGACTCAGACGGCACAGGCGGCGATTCCGGCCGAATCCAGAATCGTCTTCCGGATTCAGGTGGGACTCACGGCGAGACCGAGCGAAGATACCTACTCCGACGTACAGGGGATTCGGATGGTGCGCAGACCGGACGGGAAATACGCCTACTACTACGGCGCCTATCCGACCCATGCGGAGGCACAGGCGGCTTGCCGGCGCTTCCGGGCGACCCATCCGCGGTATCGGGACGCCTTCGTGGTGGCATTGCAGGGGGGGCAGCGGATCAGCGTGCAGGAGGCGATGCGCCTGACCGGAGGGATGTAGCGAGGCGGGAGCGGGCCTGCGTGACAGGCACACCTTTTTTCCATTCCCGGCGAAAAATTCCGATCGCCGCTCGTCCACACGAAACGAGCGGCGATTTTCATAGAAAGAAATCAGCCCGAAAATCCTTACATTTGCCTGAATTACCGTTTATACGCAGCTAACCACAACCTACTTTTTATGGCGGCCATCAGTCAAAGTTTAGAACAGAAACTCCAACAGCGGCTCTCGCCTCAACAGATACAAGGCATCAAGCTGCTGGAGCTGCCCACGCTCCAGCTCGAACAGCGCGTCAAACAGGAGATCGAGGAGAACCCCGTGCTCGAAGAGGAGGAGCGCGAACCCGAAACAGACGAAGCGCAACTCACGCTGGAAGACTACCTCCGGAACGAGGAGAGCGCCGCATCGTATAAACTCAAAGTCAACAACACCTCCAAGGACGACGACAGACGGTCGCCCACCTTGTCGCAGGGGATGTCCCTCCAGGATTTCCTGATCGAACAGCTCGCCTACCACGACCTCGACGAGCGCGAAATGACCATTGCCCGATTCATTATCGGAACGCTCGACGACGACGGCTACCTGAGGCGGCCCGTCGCCTCGATCGCCGATGACATCGCGTTTACACAGGGGATCGAGGTGACCGAGCAGGAGGTGGAACGGATCGTAGGCGTCATCCAGATGCTCGATCCGGCGGGGATCGGGGCGCGGAACCTCGGCGAGTGTCTCATTATCCAGCTCCGGGCCTTGCGCGAGCAGACACCGGCCGTGAAGCTGGCCATTGCGATTCTTTCCGACCACTACGACGCTTTCCTGAAGAAGCACTACGAACGGATGATCCGGCGGTTAGGGGTGACCGAAGAGGAGTTCCGGGCGGCGCTGGAGGAGATCATGCACCTCAACCCGAAGCCCACCAACGGATATGCCGACGAGAGCTCGGCCGCCTCGCCCAACATCATTCCCGACTTCCTGCTCGACTACAACAACGGCAACTTCGACCTCCAGCTCGCCTCGCGGAGCGTGCCCGACCTGAAGATCAACAGCGGCTACCTGCGGATGGCGGAGCGGGCTCTGAACACCTCGGAACAGAGCGAGGCGGACAAAGAGGCCTTGCAGTTTATCAAACAGAAGATCGAGTCGGCCAAATGGTTCATCTCGGCCCTCAAGCAGCGACAGGAGACCCTGATGAAGACCATGCGGGCTATCCTCCACTTCCAGCACGACTTCTTCATCGAAGGCGACGAAGCCAAGCTCCGGCCGATGATCCTCAAAGACATCGCCGACGCCACGGGATTCGACATCTCGACCATCTCGCGGGTGGTCAACAGCAAGTATATCCAGACCCATTTCGGCGTCTTTCTGCTGAAATACTTCTTCTCGGAAGGGCTGCTCACCGAGAGCGGCGAAGAGGTCTCCACGCGCGAAATCAAACGCATACTGGCCGAAGCGATCGAGGGCGAGGACAAGCGCGACCCGCTGACCGACGAGGCCTTAATGGATACCCTGACGGCCAAAGGATACAAGATCGCCCGACGGACGGTGGCCAAGTACCGCGAGATGCTCGGCATTCCGGCTTCGCGGCTCAGGAAAGAGCTGTAACCGGCTTCCACACCTTTGGGGCCGTCGACCACTCGTAAAACAGCTACCTTTTTATAACCCCGGCGCACGATGCGCCCCTCTGTCGATATGAAAAACTACATCCGCTACGCTTTCGGACTGGCCCTGCTGGTCGTCCTGATGACCGTCGGACTGAACTATATTCCCGAGAACGCGGTTCGCGCTGTCGGGCTCAAACCCGTCGATATCCTGGCCGACCTCAACGAGGGGAACACCGTCGCGAACCTCGACCAGCTGGTGGGCGAAACCGAAGCCGGACGACGGCCGGAGGGGGGCGAATACGTAGCCCGTTCGGTGTCGGAACCGGACACCGTCGCTTCGGCGGCGGGCGACAGCACACGGGCGGTGAGCACCATCTTCGTAGAGCCGGAACCGGAGCCGGAGGAGACGGGGCGGGCGGCGGATACGACCCGTACCCTTTTCGACACCGCTTTGCCGAGCGTGACGGCCCCTGCCGACACGACGGCTGCCGAGGAGCGGGCGGGCGCGACGACGACACAAACCGCGCAACCGACACAGGGGGTGATTCCGATCATGGACTACTCGTCCGACGGGAATATGCTGCGCAATTTCATGGGAAAACTCGGCCGGACGCGCCAGATGCGGCGGCCGGTGCGGATCGGCTTCATGGGCGACTCGTTCATTGAGGGCGACCTGCTCACTTCGGACTTCCGCGAGTTGATGCAGACCCGATACGGGGGCGGAGGGGTCGGCTTCGTGCCCATTACTTCGCAGGTCGCGGGCTTCCGCCAGACGGTGGGACACAAGTTCGGCAAATGGAAACAGAGCTCGATCGTCAATAACAAATCGGGCGCCTACACCATCTCGGCTTTCCGCTACACTCCCTCGGAAGACAGCTACGTGGAGTACAAGGGCTCGTCCAACAAGAAACACCTCGACCGGTTCCGGCGGGCGCGGCTGCTCTTCATCAGCAAAGGACAGTCGGTGGTGCGGGCGACGGTCAACGGCGAACGGGAGTTCCTGCTCAACACCGAGCCTTCGGAGGCGTTGCAGGAGATGACCATCGACGAAGATATCCGGACGATCCGCTACTCGGTCAACGACGTCGAAGGTTTTACGGCCTACGGGGTCTTTCTGGAGAATCCGACGGGCGTCTGCGTCGACAACTTCTCGGTGCGGGGCAATCCGGGGACGGTCATGGGGCGGATCAACCCGACGCTCACGAGCCAGTTCGGCAACCTCTCTCCCTACGACCTGATCATCCTGCAATACGGCCTGAACGTGGTATCGAGCCAGGTGACGGACTATTCGACCTACCGCAAACAGATGGCTGCGGTGGTGAACCACATCAAACGGTGTTTCCCGGGGGTGGCGATTCTGATCATGAGCGTGGGCGACCGGGCGACGCGGGACAACGGAGCGTTCGTCACGATGCCGGGCATTCGCGCGATGGTCTCCACTCAGGAAGAGGTGGCCAAGGAGTGCGGAGTACTGTTCTGGAACACCTACGACGCGATGCGGGCGGCGGGCGGCATGGGCGCTTTCGTCAAGAACGGATGGGCGGCCAAGGACTATACGCACATCTCGGCACGGGGCGGCAAGAAGATCGCCACGGCCCTCTACGACGCATTCCAGGCGACAGGAAAGTAATGGTAACGACGATGGAAACACTGAAAGTCATTAAGATCGGCGGAAACGTGGTCGATCATCCGGAGAAATTACAGCAGTTTTTGCGCGACTTCGCGACGCTCGAAGGGCACAAAGTGCTGGTACACGGCGGGGGCAAAGTGGCGACGGCCATAGCGCGGGGGCTCGGCATCGAAGCGCAGATGATCGACGGGAGGCGGGTGACCGATGCCGAAATGTTGCGCATCGTCACGATGGTCTACGCAGGCTTGATTAACAAAAATATTGTGGCTGCTTTGCAGGAGGAGAGGTGCAACGCGCTGGGGCTCTGCGGGGCGGACGGAGGGCTGATCCGTTCGAAACGGCGGCCGGTGACTGCGAAGGGGATAGACTACGGCTTTGTGGGCGATCCGACCGATTTCAACCTCGACACCGCTGCGACGCTGATCGAGGGAGGTTTGGTACCGGTCGTGGCGCCGATTACCTTCGACGCAGATTCGGAAACAGGGGGCGGTTTGCTCAACACCAATGCCGACACGGTGGCGCAGGCGGTGGCGGTGGGGCTGGCGAAACGGTATGCCGTCGAGCTGGTCTACTGCTTCGAAAAGCGGGGTGTGCTCAAGGATGTGGAGGACGACAATTCGGTGATCTCCGGCATCGACCCGGCACTCTACGAACGGCTCAAGGCCGACGGGGTGGTGGCGGACGGGATGCTGCCGAAGCTCGACAACGCCTTTACGGCCATCCGGTCGGGGGTGAAAAGCGTGGTGATCTGCGCTGCCGAGCGGCTGACGCTGCCGGGCTACGGGGGGACGACACTGACCCTTTGATCGACGGGAGGAGATGGAGTATCGGATTGTTCGGTTAGAGGAGGTCACCTCGACGAACGACGTGGCGATGGCTTCGCCCGCTTCGTATCGCGAGGGGACGATCATCACGGCGCGGCGCCAGACGGCGGGACGGGGCCAGCGGGGGAATCGCTGGGTGAGCGAACCGGGGATGAACCTGATGTTTTCGTTGGTACTGGAGCCGACGCACATACCGGTCGAACGGCAGTTCCGGATTAGCGAAGCAGCGGCGCTGGCGGCGAGCGATGCGGTGCGGAGGGTGACACGGGGGGCGGTGGCGTGCGATATCAAGTGGCCGAACGATCTCTATGTCGGCGACCGGAAGCTCGGCGGGATCCTGATCGAGCACTCTCTCCAAAGCGAATACCTGAGCCGGTCGGTGATCGGCATCGGCATCAACGTGCGGCAACGGGAGTTCGACCCTTCGCTGCCCAATCCGACTTCGATCGCCAACGAGTTGCCGCCGGATGCGGCGCCGGTCGCTCCGGACGAGCTGTTGGCTGCGTTTTGCGAGGCTTTTTCGCTGTGTTTTGCACAAGTGGGGACGGATGCCGGGTGCAAGGCTTTACACGCCGATTTTACGGCCCGTTTGTGGCGGGGGAAGGCTCGGGAGAGCTATCCTTATCGCGATGTCGCTTCGGGCGAGCGGTTTGAGGCGAAGGTGGCGGGGGTGGACGCGGATACCGGAGAGCTGATTCTGCGCCTCTTTTCGGACGAAATCCGACGATACTGGTTCAAGGAGGTCGAAGCGATCTTTTAATTGCAAAATCGGGGCTCTATTCCGGAAGGAAT
>NZ_CAJTUJ010000033.1 GCF_910579375.1 uncultured Rikenella sp. | reverse complement strand
GACGGAGTTTTTGCGCACCACTCTTTTTTCGCGCGCCTTGGGAAATCCTGTCAAAACGCGCCAGCGCATTTTGACGATTTCCCTCTTAAGGCGTGGCGCGCGGACGGGCATTGACCCGGCTGAAACTGCCCTGCGCGGGCGGCGTCCGGGTGACCCCGGCGGGACGGAGCGATACTGCGTATCGCTTAATCTGCTCAACCCAAATTCTTGGTGCGCGCCGGGGAAATCTTGTCAAAACGTGCTAGCACATTTTGACGATTTCCCTCCTAAGGCGGGGCGCGCGTCGGTTTGAGGGTACTGGCCTCGGGCCGTCCGGGCCCCACTTAGTAAGGCAGAGATAACCCTAACAAAATACCCTATGGGTGCGTGGACGGGAAATGCTGCGCATTTCCACTACCAGCCTCTACCCCTGTTCTTCTGTCGCCCTGCCCGGGTCGCTTTCCGCCGGCGCACGAGATTAAGACGCAGGGCGCTACGAAAGTTTAATCGATTGTTGATAAATTTTTCCCGACCGATGCTTTTCGGCATGAAAAATTGTGCCCGAAAGCGGTTTTTGGAAATAAACTTTTAACTTTGTATGAACCTGTTAGCGGATTCACACACCGCATGGCTTGCCTCCCGGCGCCCGGTGTCGCGACGAATAACAAACCAATACACTACAACACATGGCTGAAGAAAAGGCTAAACAGCTGATGGCCGAATTCCCTCCCGTTACCACCGCGGAGTGGGAAGAGGTCATCGCCAAAGACCTGAAAGGCGCCGACCGCACCAAAAAACTGGTGTGGCGCACGATGGAGGGTTTCTCGGTGGAACCTTATTATCGGGCCGAAAACCTTGCGGAGCTGAAACACCTCGGCACCCGGCCGGGCGAGTTTCCGTATGTCCGGGGAGTCAAGGGCGACAACGACTGGCGCGTGAGGCAGACGATTGAGGTCGGAGACGATGTGGCGGCGGCCAATCGGGCAGCGCACGATGTGCTGATGAAGGGAGTCGACTCGCTCGGCTTCGTCATTAAAAACAAAGAATTTTCGGCGGCTGATCTCAACACTTTGCTGAACGGAATCTCCATTACGGCGGTCGAACTCGCGTTCGGCGGCTGCGGGGTCTATCGGGCGGCGGAGCTGTTTTTGGATAAAATCGTGGCCGAAAAGCTCGATCCGGAACAGGTCTTTGCCGTCTTCGGAATCGACCCGCTCATGAAGCTCTCGAAAAAGGGCAGTTGGGGATGTGCCGCGCCGGACGGGGACAAACGCTTCGCACGTATTCAGGAGCTGCTCGACAAGGCGCCGCAGTATAAACGCATCAGACTCGTCACGGTGCACGGGACGCTGTTCCACGACTGCGGGGCGTCGATCGTCCAGGAGCTGGCTTTCGCGCTCGCGATGGGGCACGAGTATGTGGTGCGAATGACCGACCGGGGGATGGATGTCGACCGGGTGGCGCCGGCCATCAAGTTCGACTTCGCGGTGGGGACGAACTACTTTATGGAGATTGCCAAACTGCGCGCGGCGAGGTTGCTGTGGGCGAACATCATGAAACCGTACAACCCGAAGCGGGGATGCTCTTCCAAACTGCGGGCGCATATCCGCACGTCGGCGTGGAACCAGACGGTCTACGACCCGTATGTCAACATGCTCCGCGGGACGACGGAGGCGATGAGCGCGGCGATCGGAGGGGTGGACTCGATCGAGGTCTTGCCGTTCGATCATGCGTACGAAAAACCGAAGGAGTTCAGCTCGCGGATTGCGCGCAATGTGCAGCTCCTCTTGAAAGAGGAGTCGCATTTCGACCAGGTGACGGACCCGGCGGCGGGCTCTTATTATATAGAGGAGCTCACGGCGTCGATCGCACAGGAGGCGTGGAAGCTCTTCCTCGCGGTCGAGGAGTTGGGGGGGTACACCGCTGCGTTCGAAAAGGGGCTCGTTCAGGAGCAGGTCGAAACCACTGCCAACAAACGTGACCAGAATATCGCTACGCGGCGCGAAATTCTCCTGGGGACGAACCAGTATCCGAATTTCAACGAGAAGGCGCCGGCGGAAATCACCGAAGAGACGGTGACCCGGGGGATGAAGCGGTGCAATTGCGGTTGTAAACACGGCGACAGGGAGCCGGAGTATCGGCCGCTGAAACCGTATCGCGGGGCGATGGCGTTCGAGGCGATGCGGCTCCGCACGGATCGCAGCGGAAAGACGCCGAAGGCGTTTATGCTGACGTGCGGCAGCTTGGCGATGGCTCGGGCTCGGGCGCAGTTCGCCTGCAATTTCTTTGCCTGTGCGGGGATCGAGGTGATGGACAATACGTTCTTCCAGACGGTGGCGGAGGGGGTTGCGGCGGCGAAGGCGTCGGGGGCGCAGATCGTGGTGGTCTGCTCGTCGGACGACGATTATGCGACGCTGGCGCCGGAGGTCTTCGAGGCGTTCCGGAATTCGGGGGTGATCGTGGTGGTGGCGGGGGCGCCGGCGTGCCAGCCGGAGCTCGAAGCGGCGGGCATCTCGCACTTCATCAGTGTCCGGAGCAATGTCCTCGAAACGCTCGAAAACTATCAACGCGAATTGGGTATTTAATCGTTCGTTAATTCGTTCTTTGTGCTGGACGGAACCGTACCTTTCTTGAAAGAAAGGTACCCAAAGAACTTTTGCAGAGGTCGTCCCACCGGGACGACCACGGGTTCTCTCCGCCTCGTTCGTTGGGCTGTGGTTTTCCGGCGCGGCGCGCGTGGGATCCTCGCCCATTATTAGCGCGCCCGCCGAAAATCCAGCCCAACCTACCGGTCAGACACGGCCAGAGCATCCCGCAGGGATGCGCTCTGAAGTTTTTTTTGTTCTTTTTGTTCACAAAAAGAACAGTACCCTCCTGTCGCCAAAGAACAGATAAACGAACTTATAAAAAGACAAACACGTGAGAGCTAAATTTTCAGAAATAGATTACACCCCGGCAGCCCAGGCCGGAGCCGGCAACAGTTGCGGATGCGCTTCGAAGAAAGAGTGCGGCGGGGCGCCCGTGTGGATGACCCCCGAACATATCGCCGTCAAAGGGACTTACACCGCCGACGACCTCCTCGGGATGGAACATTTGAATTACGCCGCAGGGATCGCGCCTTACTTGCGAGGGCCTTATTCCACCATGTACGTCATGCGGCCGTGGACCATCCGGCAGTACGCCGGGTTCTCCACCGCGGCGGAGTCCAACGCCTTTTATCGACGGAATCTGGCAGCGGGGCAGAAAGGGCTTTCCGTCGCTTTCGACCTGGCCACGCACCGGGGATACGATGCCGACCATCCGCGCGTGGTGGGGGACGTGGGGAAGGCAGGTGTGTCGATTTGTTCGGTCGAAGATATGAAAGTCCTCTTCGACGGGATTCCGCTCGACAAAATGTCGGTTTCCATGACCATGAACGGCGCCGTGCTGCCGGTCTTGGCATTCTACATCGTGGCAGGGTTGGAACAGGGATGCACCCTCGACCAGCTCAGCGGGACGATCCAGAACGACATCCTGAAGGAATTCATGGTGCGGAACACCTATATCTACCCGCCGGAGTTCTCGATGCGCATTATCGCGGATATCTTCGAATACACCTCGAAGCACATGCCGAAGTTCAACTCGATCTCGATCTCGGGATATCATATGCAGGAAGCGGGGGCGACGGCCGATATCGAGATGGCGTATACGCTGGCCGACGGGCTGGAATACCTCCGCACCGGCGTTAATGCCGGGATGGACATCGACTCGTTCGCGCCGCGGTTGTCGTTCTTCTGGGCCATCGGGATGAACCACTTCATGGAGATCGCCAAGATGCGCGCCGCGCGGATGCTGTGGGCCAAGATCGTGAGCCGGTTCAATCCGAAAAATCCGAAGTCGCTGGCGTTGCGTACCCACTCGCAGACCTCTGGATGGTCATTGACGGAACAGGATCCGTTCAACAACGTGGCCCGGACGGCGATCGAGGCGATGGCGGCGGCGTTGGGGCATACCCAGTCGCTGCACACCAATGCGCTCGACGAGGCGATCGCGCTGCCGACGGACTTCTCTGCGCGGATTGCGCGGAATACGCAGATTTACATTCAGGAGGAGACCAATGTCTGCCGGAGTGTCGATCCGTGGGCCGGTTCGTACTACGTGGAGGCCTTGACGAATCAGATTATGAACAAGGCGTGGGCGTTGATCGAGGAGGTCGAGTCGCTCGGCGGGATGGCCAAGGCGATCGAAACCGGCGTGCCGAAGATGCGGATCGAAGAGGCGGCGGCACGGACGCAGGCTCGGATCGACTCGGGCGAGCAGACCATTGTGGGGCTGAACAAGTATCGCTTGGAAAAGGAAGACCCGATCGACATCCTGGCGGTGGACAACACGGCGGTGCGCGAGTCGCAGGTAAAACGGTTGCAGGAGCTGCGCGCCAATCGCGATCAGGCGGCGGTGGATCGTGCGCTGGCGGCGATTACGGAGTGTGTGCGGACGAAGCAGGGGAACCTGCTCGAACTGGCGATCGAAGCGGCCAAGGTGCGGGCGTCGCTGGGCGAAATCTCAGATGCCTGCGAGGCGGTCGTGGGACGCTACAATGCGGTGATCCGCTCTATTTCAGGTGTTTATTCGGCAGAAGTGAAAGACGACGACAAGTTCGCAAAGGCCAAGGAGCTGTGCGAACGATTTGCAAAACAGGAGGGGCGTCAGCCTCGGATTATGATCGCCAAACTGGGGCAGGACGGCCACGACCGGGGAGCGAAGGTGGTGACGACGGGGTATGCGGATATCGGCTTCGACGTGGATATGGGGCCGTTGTTCCAGACGCCGGAAGAGGCGGCCAAACAGGCGGTCGAAAACGATGTTCACGTGGTCGGCGTTTCGTCGCTGGCGGCGGGGCACAAAACGCTGGTGCCGCAGATTGTGGCCGAACTCAAAAAGCTGGGACGGGAGGATATCGTGGTGATCGTGGGCGGGGTGATTCCGCATCAGGATTACGACTACCTCTACCAGAACGGTGCTGCTGCGATTTTCGGGCCGGGGACGCCGGTGACGGATGCGGCGATCAAGATTCTCGAAATCTTGCTGGAAGATTAGCGGCCTGAGCTTTTGGAGCTCTGTAAGACGGGTCGGGTGCGGTCTCTCTGCGGGGAGATTCGCACCCGATTCCTGTTTGGCGGGGTGCTTTTTTGTCTCCGGAAGCAAAAGGTTTTTTGGAAAAGGAAAAGAAAAGTGTATCTTTGCATCCGGAATGCGCGTCGCCGGGACGCTCGGGCGTTTCTGTAAACGCATTAGGCTCGGCTCCGTAGTTCAATGGATAGAATATCAGATTCCGGTTCTGACGATATGGGTTCGAATCCCGTCGGGGTCACGCATTCACAGGAAGTTCCGCCTCTCGTAATCGAGAGGCGGAACTTTTTTATTGTTTGGGTGAGATCAGTTGGTGGACAGGGCGAATTTGAGATTTGGGCGCGCGAACGAAGATTGGGCCGTCGACAGCTTTAGGATGCGTAAGCATCCGTCGAAAGTTTTTTTGTTCTTTTTGCTCACAACCGACGCTGCCGGCGAGTGCAATGCAAACGCAGTTTGCAAATTGCCGAACGGCGAGAAGGAAAACGAGCGCAGCAAAGTTAAAAAGAACAGTTCCAGCCGGGGCAGTGCCCAGATCGCGCGCCACGCCTGAAGAGGGAAATCGTCAAAATGCGCGTCCGCGTTTGGACAAGATTTCCCGGCGCGCGAAGACGCGGCGGAGCGAAAGCGGAGCCGCAGTGAGGCCGACACGGGGCGGAGAACTGGAGCGAGCTTTGGGTCGCGCTTTGGGCTGGAATTTGGGCCGAGAGCGAGTAGCGCGATTCGCAGAATCGCCGGCCTGTTCGCCCAGGCGAGGAGCGCCTCGGGGGATGGGCGACAGGCCGAACCCAAGAGATTTGGGTGGTGGGTTGGTGGTGAGTTAGGCTGAACACTTGCGACCCTTTAGGGTCGCTGGGCCTGCGCGCTGGGCCTTCGGCCCACCCCGGAGCGCGCAGCCCGAACCCGACAGAAATGGGGGACAAGCCGAACTTGAAAGATTTGGGCGGTGAATGGGGAAAGTGTTTTAGCGGGTCGAAGCCTGCGGGGCCCAGAGCAACGTTAGTTGCGGGCCTCCGCAGGGGGAGGCTTCGGCCCGCGCGGTTCTTCGAACCGCAGGAGCACAAATAGGGTAGAGGCTGCCGATTATTTAGCCGAGGCGGCCAGTATTCGAGTGCCGAGCGGCACCGTTTATTCCGAGAGGCAACGCAACTGAAAACCGTGGCCGCGATTGTCTGTACGGCTGTAATGCAGACGTTGCATGTCGAAGAGAAAATAGATGGCATTCGTGTTGTTAATGACAGCAGACCAGCTGTTTCCTTCCCGACCGATATTGCCCGGGGCTCCCAAACGTCCGTTACTACCCGAGTCGCGGAAGCCCGGGGCGCCCAGTGCGGTTCAGCACCTCCAAAATCAGAATTAAGGAAACGAATATAAGCCCGGGTTCTAAGTCCCCAATCGGTTCCGGCGAAAGCCCTCAGCCCCGTTTATTCCGAGAGGCAACGCAACCGAAAGCCGATGGCGCGGCCATACGAACTGCTGGAACTGAAGTCTCGCGAATAAAAATCCAGGCATATGCCACGGTACTGCTCGCTTGTGCCGTCACCTGAAGCTGACCAGCAGTACCCGCCGTTGCCGACGGAGAACAGTGTGCCCGGCTGTCCGTTATTTCCTGCGTCGCGGAAGCCCGGGGCGGGACGCTCGACACACGAAAGCAGGCCGAGATTACTCTAAACCCGCTGCTGAAAGTCGATCCCTCACCCGTTCGGCAGGAAACGCCAGGCCCATTCGGCGGAACATCGCGATGTCCTCTGCGCCGAGCCCGATCCGATCCAGCGTACGAGGCTTGTTGTGGTCGTTCAGGTAGTGCCGCGGAGTGACCGTGAAACGAGGAGAGGTCACGGCCAGCGAGTCGTTCCGCTGGGGCGTTTCGATGCCGCCCATCGAAAGCAACGTGTGGAAAATCACGTTTGTCGTCATCGGCTTGTCGCGATGAGACTCCGCAGCGAGCCGACTCTCCGGCCACTCGGAGTCGTAGGTCGGTGAGAGCCAAAGCACGCAAGGGATGTGCAGCTGGTAATAGGTCGGTCGCGGCGAGGCGTGCAGGAAAAGGCCTCGAGCGTCGTCGTACAGGTCTTCGCCGTGATCCGATGCGTAGAGCAGCCCTGAAGCGGTGTTCGGCAAGGCGCGCAGGTAGGAGATCAGGTCGGAGAGCAACTGGTCGGTCGCCCGGATCGAGTTGTCGTAGGCGTTGAGCAGCACCTCGCGATGATCGGGGCGCACATCGTCGTAGGAGGCCGGCAGGAAGTAGGCCGAATCGGCCGGATAGCGCTCCTGATAGTCGAAATGCGAACCGTAGGTGTGCAACACGAGGAAGGTCTTCCGAAACGATGTGTCGGCCAGCAGGCCGCTCACGTTCTGCAACAGCAGGTCGTCGTAGGGGTTATATGCCTCGCCGCGCGCCTGGGCGGCGGATTTCAGAAAGAGCGTGGTGTCGGCTTCGGCGCCGAAAAAGTCGATGAAGGAGTGGTTCTCGGACTGGTTCGAGAAGAAGGCGGTGCGGAAACCCGCTTCGCGAAAGGCGCTCAGGATACTCTTGCGGGTATAGAGGGTGCCGTAGTTCTCGGCCGAGGCGCTGCACAGCATGATCGGAACGCTCTTATGCGTGGCGTTCGCCTGAGTCAGCACGTCGCGGAAGCAGATCAGCCCCTCTTGTTCGGAGAGGCGGGGGTTCGTCTCGCGCGGATAGCCGTACAGCTGCCAGTTGAGCGCCCGCGAGGTCTCGCCGATCACCAGCACGTAGACCTCCCGGATGCTGTCCGGCCGTTCCGAAACTGCTCCGAAGCAGAAGTCGGCCGAGGTGAGGGGGTAGCGATCGCTTTTCTGCCACCGTTCGACGGCCAGACCCATATTATATCCGATGTTGAGGGGCCAGATGTCGAGTTTCGCCCGATATTCCGGATCCTGTAACCGGGCTCCGACCATGGCGCCGATGCCGACCAGAAGGAGGATGCCGGAGCGAACGGCGTTCCGTCTCCGAAAGGTGGCCGAAAGCCGGGCGGGGAGGCGGATCGACAGGGTGGCCAGCACCAGAGCAGGGATGTAGAGCAGGAGTACGCCGACGATGGCCGGTTCCAGTTTGCCCAACAGTTCGAGCGCTTCGCCGGAGTTGGTGGTCGCGACGTTGAGGAACATGTCCACGGCGATGATCGAGTTGCCGAACAGATAGAGCAGTACGAGTTGGAACGCGCCGAGGACGAGCAGCGGAAGGGTGCACCAGAACGGTGCGCCGGGTTTGGGGGCCACGGTCAGCAGGGCCATCCAGACGGCACCCGGAAGGAGCATCAGGGCGACTTTGCCGGGCCAGACGATTGGCTCGGTGCAGCACAAAAAGAGGTTCGGAACGAGCAGCACGCCGAGGAACACCCAGTAATAGGTGCGCTGGTCGGCGAAGCGAGCCCGGAGGCGTTGTATGAGGTCTCTAAAATGCTTCATTGATCTGGAAGAGGAACCCGCTCTGGCCTTTGCCGAAGCCGTAGTCGAGGCGGACGTTCACCCGGTTTTTGAATTCCCACCGGTAGCCGATCCCGTAGTTGGGCAGGGTGTGGCTCCAGCGGAAGGTTTTGAAATTCTTGTATACGTTCCCGGCGCCGACCCATACGGCCACTCCGTGGCGGTTGTAGATGTGCTGGCGCAGTTCGATCTGTATCTCGGTCAGGTTCCGGTCGCGGTACTGGCCGTCGTAGTAGCCCCGCATGCGGTACGAACCGCCCATTTTGGCCATCATGGTCCACGGCACGTCGCCGTAGTTGTGCTGGGTGTGGAGGTCGAAGGCCAGCACGGCGCCTTTCCAGAGCCGCTGGTAGTAGTCCACGATCAGGTCGGTGCGGCCGTAGGTGCCGCTGTTGCCGAGCCATTTCGGATTGGCGTACTGTTCCAGACCGATGTACCAGCCTTCGTAGGCGTTGGTCATGACGTCGCGGGTGTCGTAGTTCAGCACGAAACCGACGCCGATGCTGGTGACGTAGGGGCTTTGGCCCGCTAATAGTCGGGGCTGTTCGAGCCGCAGGCCGTCCACGTGGTTGATGCTGGCGGTCGGCCCCAGATAGAGGTGGTCGGCGATGCGGAACTGAAAGTCGACCTTCAGTTGGTTCTGTTTCTGGGTGTATTTGCTCTTGTTGGCTTTGTCGGAGGCCATGTCGTAGCCGATGCCCCAGAAGTAGCTCGGGAACGAGAGGGTGTAGAGGGTGTAGTTGAGCCGGTACCGATCCCGAGGGAAGAGGTTGGAGCCCTGGATGCCGATGATGTAGAAGCCGGAGGTGGCTACCGAACCGAAGAGCGAGACGTTGGACGGCTGGGTCAGGGTGTCGCGGCGATCCATCCGGTAGAGGCCCGAGGCGACGATGCCGAGTCCGAGCTGTACGTCGTTGGAGTAAAACGGGCCGCCGATCACGCTGAAGTCGAATTTCTTCTGTTTTTTCACCTGATTGGATTCGGTGAAGAAGCGTTTGAAGCGTTCCCATCCGGTGGGCCGGGCGGCGACGCTGTCCGGGGCGACGACGAGGGTGGTGTCGGCTGCGGAGGCGGCGAGGGTGTCGCGGAGGGGCGGGGCCGGTTCGCTCTGCGCCCGCAGGGGGCCTGCTGAAAACAGGCCCCACAGGACGAGCGGCGCGATAAGGTAACGAGCGCGCGGTCGGATATGCGGACGAGGGTGAAACATGGATCGATCGAATGCGGGTCGGGTCTCTGCTGACAGGGTTAGTAGGCGAGTTTAATGTTGTCCACCCAGAGGCTGTTGCCGGGTGTTCCCACGTAGGCGCCGCCGTAGCTGGACGAGATCTGGAGGATCATGTGGGTCGGTTTTTCGTCGGGGGCGGCCCAGCCGGTCTCCTGGATCGGCACCATCCGGCCTTTGCTGTTCCGGCACCAGTAGGCGCGGTCGCCCGACATGAGGCCCATCTCGGGACGGAACTTCGGGTTGTGGGTGATGTCGCCGTAGAGGATGGGCATCGTGTGGCCGTTCACCCAGGCGGGGGTGTTCTGCCCGAACTGTTCGTTGAGGGTGCCGACGCGTTTGGCGTAGACGTTCCCTTCGGCGTCTTCCCACCGTACCTGGAGCAGCAGGATGGCATCGGCGTGGTCTTTGCCGGGAACGGAGTGTTGGGCGCTGAAGCCGGTGGCTTTGATGCGGTTCGGGGAGCCGTCGGTGTGGAATTTATAGTCCATCACGAGGGCTTTGGGCCGTTCAGTGAAGGGGACGCCTTGGTTCAGTTTGGCCATCGGGTTTTTGGTGTCTTTGATGGGTTCGATCACGTCGCCGAGGAAGATGCTGCCGGAGGCGAGGACAGTGATGTTGATCATGCCCATCACTTTGACGGTTTCGAGTCGGGTGTCGAGCCGGGCGCACCGACCGTTTCCGCGGGCTTCGGGGAAGACGGTGACGCTGCATTTGGTGATGCCGCTCACTTTGGCGAGCACGTTCGAGGTGCCCCACGGCGAGTGGGAGTTGCGGTGGTAGGGCTGGTCGCCGCGCAGGGTGTCGGTGGGGCCGATCTCGTATATGTAGCGGACTTCGCCGCCGATCACGCCCGATTCTTTCACTTCGCGCACGACCCATTGGTTGAAACTGCCGAAGGCGATACCGGATGTTTTCTGACCCGAGGCCGACAGGGTGCCGAGGCCTGCCAGGCAGGCGGCGAACAGGGGTGTCAGGATGCTTTTCATAACTTACCTCCCTTTCTTCTCTTTTTTCTTGCTGGTGGCCGGCGACGTGGGCGGCGGGTTGTCGTCCCGTTTTCGGGCGGTAGTAATTCCACGAAGTTAGGGTATTATTACTAAACCGCTGTGTATGTCTCCGGTTTTGAGGTCAAACTAAACAAATTTAGTTCCGTTTTTCCCAGTCCTGGGGTGATTCTCTTGTCGGGGGCTCGATAAAAATGCCGGAATACCTGATTTTTTCATGTATTCCGGCGCTTTCGAAAAAATCTAAAATATCTCGTTTCCTGAACTTTTTTCTTTGCCCCGGCTGGAACCGTACCTTTCTTGAAAGAAAGGTACCCAAAGAACTTTTGCAGAGGTCGTCCCGGAGGGACGACCACGTGTTCTCTCCGCCTTGTTTCGTTGGGCTGTGGTTTTCCGGCGTGGGCGCATTGGGGTAATACTTGCATTATAGGCGCCCCGCCGAGAAAACCCAGCCCAACCAATCGGGCAGACACGGCCAGAGCATCCCGCAGGGATGCGCTCTGAAGTTTGGCTTCGCCTTCCTCCTCGCTGCTCGGCAATTTGCAAACTATGTTTGCATTGCTCTCGCTGGCAGTGTCGGTTTTCTGGTTCTTTTTGTGAACAAAAAGAACAGTACCCTCCAGCACAATGAATCAAGTGTCCGAAATAATTGGATTTTTATGTTTGCCTCAACGGTATCCGGCGGCGAGCATCAGCGCGATGAGCAACAGGAGGACAAGGGCTGTGAAGAGGCAGCCCTTTTTTCTTTCCCGGGCACGAGACATTTTGGTCATGGTCGTGGGTTCGTTGGCCGAGCCTCCGCCTCACCTGGCGGCCCGTATGGTCGTTGGGGAATGAAAAAAGCGTGAGGCTGCCCGATTCGTTTACCCATGTTCAGGAGGTTCTGGAATGCCCGTGCAAGTGAGTAAACGCAGACAGCCCACGCCCATATCGATAGACGAAAAAACGCGGTGCGCAAGTATGCGTGTGCCGGGTTCTTGAAACAGATACAAGACGTGAGCGCCTACGTTACTTCCCTCCTTGCCACATTGAATTTTCCAGATTCCTGAACGAGGGGAAGTAAGTTTGGAACGCTTCTTTATTATGTTCCGCTCGGACAGGGCGTGCGGGACGCGCCTGTTCGAGCTTCTAATTTTTTCCGAGTACAAAGATACGACATTTCGCGGTGTTCCGGGGATCTGGTGCGCCCGAAATGGTGTTGTCGCGGAGGGCGGCTGGATGATGCGGTCTCTGATGTGTGGGGGAGGGTCAGAAAAGGGATTCGCTGTCGCTGACGACAATCAGGGTTTCGCCGGTCGCAAAGGAGGAGGCGATTTCGTCGCTGCCCCGTACGATGGTGCATTTGGTCACTTCGTCGCCCATGACCTCTTTGACGCGCAGTTTGCCGATCTGTTCGCGGGCGATGGCTCCTTCGCCCATGTCGGTCTCGCGGTAGACGAGGAAAAGGTCTTTGCGCTGGACGCCGATCGAATGCCCGCTATGGATGTAGAGCTCTTTCAGCCGTCCTTTGGCGTCGGTGGGAGCGAGGCGCAGGATGCGGGTCTCGAACCGGAAACGGCGGTCGATATAGAAGAGGAGGCTGTAAGGCAGGCTGGCAAAGGCGCGGGTGTCGGCCTCTTCGGCCGTGGCGCCGGAGCCGGAGAGGCGGAACTCTTCGGGAGCGATTTCCCGGTCGTTCCGGAGGTCGTAACCGGTGAGAACCAGCCGCATGGCGGTGGTAAACCGGGGTTTGTCACCGACGATCTCGCGACGGAAGAGGTAGTCGCTCACCTGACCCGAAATCACGTACCGGGCGCCGGTCGTCCGGAGGAGAATCTCGCGGTCGGCGGTGCTGCGGGATGCGGATAGGGACGGGAGGGTCTGGGCGTCGATCACCTGATGCCGGCCCCGGTCGGTGAAAGCGCGGCCGACCTGCTCGCGCAGGCTCTCCACGTAGGGGACGGGGACGTCTCGCGTGTGGTCGAAACGGTCGATCAGGACGGTCTCTTTCTCCTGTGCGGCAGCGGGACGAAAGAGGCTGCTCAGCAGACAGCAGAGGCCGACGGCGGAAAGGCGGGGGAAGAAATGTCGATTCATGGGATGAAGAGGTTCTTTTTGTCAAATATAACTTTTTTCTGCGGAAGGGTGTTGGAGGATTTTGCTTTTTGGGTATCTTTGGAGAGTGCGGCGGGGCGAATGGGCAATCATTTCTTACAATCAACGATATTCGAAACAAGATGGAAAAAATCAAGGGGCTTATCGATGCGCCGTTCACGCCGTTCGGGCCGAACGGGGATGTGAATCTCGAGCCGATTCCGACTTATGCGGCGATGCTGGCCAAAAACGGACTCCGCGGGGTCTTTATCAACGGTTCGTCGGGCGAGGGGTATATGCTGACGGAGGAGGAGCGGATGCGGCTGGCGGAGGCGTGGATGGATGCGGCACCGGCGGATTTCAAGGTGATCGTGCATGTGGGGAGCACGTGTGTGCGGCAGAGTTTCCGGCTGGCGCAGCATGCGCAGCGGATCGGTGCGTGGGGGATCGGGGCGATGGCGCCGCCGTTTCCGAAAGTGGGACGGGTCGAGGAGCTGGTGAAATATTGCGAGGAGATTGCGGCGGGCGCGCCGGAGTTGCCGTTCTATTTCTACCACATTCCGGCGTTCAATGGGGCGTATTTGCCGATGGTGGAGTTTCTGGCGGCGGTGGACGGTCGGATTCCGAACTTCGCGGGGATCAAGTACACGTATGAGAGCCTGTACGAGTACAATCAGTGTCGGCTCTACAAGGGCGGGAAGTTCGACATGTTGCACGGGCAGGACGAGACGATTCTGCCGTGTCTGGCGATGGGGGGGGCGCAAGGGGGGATTGGCGGGACGACGAACTACAACGGGCGCGAGCTGGTGGGGATTCTGGAGGCTTGGCAGGCGGGGGACTTGGAGCTGGCGCGCGAACGGCAGAATTTCTCGCAGGAGGTGATTAATGTGATTTGTCGCTACCGGGGGAATATCGTGGGAGGGAAGCGGATCATGAAGCTCATCGGGCTGGATTTAGGTCCGAACCGGACGCCGTTCCGCAACATCACGCCGGAGGAAGAGGCGGCGATGAAGCGGGAGCTGGAGGCGATCGGCTTCTTTGAACGCTGCAACCGTTTCTGACGGGGTTTGCGGGGACACGCGGCCCGAGGGTCGTTTCATCCTGTGGGGTAGAGGCTGCCAGTGGAAATGCGCGAGCATTTCCCGTCCACGCACCCATAGGGTGTTTTGTTAGGGTTATCTCTGCCTTACTAAGTGGGGCCCGCCCGGCCCGAGGCCAGTACCCTCAAACCGACGCGCGCCCCGCCTTAGGAGGGAAATCGTCAAAATGTGCTAGCACGTTTTGACAAGATTTCCCCGGCGCGCGGAACAGAGACCGCGCTCGAAAATGCGGCGGAGCGACAGCGGAGCCGCAGTGAGGCGGACACGGGGCGGAGAACTGGGCTGTGTTTTGGGCTGTGCTCGTTCTTCGGGCGCGAAAACCGACTGCGGTTTTCGCGCTACGCTGGGTCGAGCTTTGGGCTGGAATTTGGGCCGAGAGCGAATAGCGCGATTCGGAGAATCGCCGTCCTCGGCGAGGGCGACGCTATAGCGGCGCGTGGGGGGCGCGCCGAGGACGAATGCCACAGAATGGGGCGGTGAATGGGGCGTTGTAGTTGCGGTTCGAAGAACCGCGCGGGCCGGACGCCTCCCACCGGGAGGCCCGCAAACTCACGGTGTTCGTTGCGTTCCGCCCGGGCGTCCGACCACATTGGAGTTGTACGTACCGGCTAGTATTCGCGTGCTGCGCGTCCCTGTTTATTCCGAGAGGCAACGCAACTGAAAACCGAAACCACGACCATACGCACTATTGGGATAAAGCCATGTCGTACTGAAATGCAGATGTCTGCCGTCGGTATTGTAGCTGGAAGCCATCCAGAGTGAAGCCCGGCAGCCGACGGTCACCGGATCGCCCGAGTCCGCGTAGCGGTAGCCCGGGGCGGGCTCATTTAAAACACGAAACAGAACGTTTGAATCTACACACAAACCAACATGGACAAACAGACCTATTTGTCGCACTGGGCGGCGCAGTATAAAGCTGACCTGACCGAAAATATACTGCCTTTCTGGCTCGAAAACGGGCTCGACAGGAAAAACGGAGGGATTTTTACTGCTCTGGATCGCGACGGAACTTTGATGGACACCGACAAATCTGTCTGGTTCCAGGGGCGGTTCGCTTTCGTGTGCGCTTTCGCCTACAACCGCATCGAACGCAACCCCGAGTGGCTCGCGGCGGCGAAATCCACCATCGACTTTATTGAAAAATACTGTATCGATACCGACGGTCATATGTTTTTTGAAGTGACCGCGGAAGGGGTGCCGGTGCGGAAGCGGCGGTACCTCTTTTCGGAGTGCTTTGCCGCTATCGCGATGTCGGAGTACTCGATTGCGTCGGGAGATAAGGCCTATGGACAAAAGGCGCTCGACCTGTTCAAACGGATCCTGCACATGAGTTCGATCCCGGGATTTCTGGAGCCGAAGTTCCGGGAGGGGTTCGTGGGGAAGGGGCATTCGCTGACGATGATCCTGATCAACACGGCGTCGCGGATACGGGCGGCGGTCGGAGACGATCCGGTGCTGGCGGAGCAGATCGAACGGTCGATTACCGAAATCCGCAACGACTTTATGCACCCGGAGTTCAAGGCTCTCTTGGAGACGGTGGGGCCGAACGGCGAGTTTCTCGACTCGATGGCCGGGCGGGTTATTAACCCGGGGCACTGCATTGAGACGGCGTGGTTCCTGCTCGAAGAGTCGCGCTTCCGGGGGTGGGACAGGGAGTTGACGGAGATGGCGCTCACGATTCTCGACTGGTCGTGGGAGTGGGGATGGGACGAGGCCTACGGCGGGATTATCAACTTCCGGGACTGCAAGGGCTTTCCGGCGCAGGACTATTCGCAGGATATGAAGTTCTGGTGGCCCCAGACGGAGGCGATTATCGCGACGCTCTATGCCTACCTGGCGACGCGGGACGAGAAGTACCTCCGGATGCACCGCATGATCAGCGAGTACACGTACGGACACTTTCCGGACGTGCAGTTCGGCGAGTGGTACGGCTACCTGCACCGCGACGGGACGGTGGCGCAGCCGGCCAAGGGGAATATGTTCAAGGGGCCGTTCCACATTCCGCGCATGATGATTCAGTCTTATACGTTGTGTCATGAAATTCTCGACCTGCTGGCTTAGTCTGCTGCTGGGGCTGGCGGCGATGGGGTGCGCCGGCTCTTCCGACGGAGGGGAGTGGGTGCGGTTGTTGCCGGTAGATTCGGACGGGAGCTATGGGTATGGGGTGTCGGCGCCGTTTATCGGGACTTTGCCGGACGGGAGGGTTGTGGTGGCGGGGGGCTGCAATTTTCCGGAGGTGCCGGCGGCGGAGGGGGGGACTAAGCGGTACTATGACGATATTTATGTCTGGGATACTGTGGCGGAGGCTTGGCGGCCGGGCGGGAGGTTGCCGCAGGCGTTGGCCTACGGGGCATGTGCTTCGACGCCGGAGGGGATTTTTTGTGCGGGAGGGACGGACTCCTTGGGGCGGTCGACGAACGAAGCGTATTTGCTGACTTCCGACGGGTTAAAGACGTTGGCTTCATTGCCGGAACCGCTGGACAACTGTGCGGGGGTGTACCTGGAAGGGAGGTGCTATGTGGTGGGCGGGCGGTCGTTCTACGTCTATGATTTTCAGTCGAATGCTTGGCAGGCGGGGCCGTTGTGGCCGGGGGCGGAGCGGCGGGTGCAGCCGGTGGTGGCGGCTCAGGTGGGGCGGGTGTGGCTCTTCGGGGGGTATGATCCGGAGGGGGTGGAGTCGGTCTTTTCGGAGGGATATGTTTATGATCCGGCTACTGAAACGTGGCGAACTGTTGCGGGGCCGGTGGATGCGGAGGGAGAGCCGCTGTTGGCGGCGGGCGGGGCGGG
>NZ_CAJTUJ010000032.1 GCF_910579375.1 uncultured Rikenella sp. | reverse complement strand
GGCGACAGGCCGAACACAACAGATTTAGGTTGTGAATTGGGCAGTGAGTTAGGCTGAATGCTTGCGACCTGAAAGGTCGCGCGGGCCGGACGCCTCCCACCGGGAGGCCCGCAACTCGCAACGCTCGTTTTAGGCCCCGCAGGCTTCGACCCGCTAAAGTACTTGCATTTTCTCAGGCTTGGTTGCATCTCGTTGCGCCTCCGTTGGCTCCGGCTGCAAAGTCAAATAAAATAGGGTAGAGGCTGCCTGTTGTTTGGGGTAGTTCCTGCCAGTCTTCGAGGGCCCAGCGGTAGCGGTTCCTTCATTGCTCCGTTTCAAAAAAGCACAGCTTTTTCATCGGAACAAAAAAATGCGTACCTTTCGGAAATAAATCGGTAGCCATAAGGCTGTGAGCGAGATACGAAACATAGAGACCGACAAAGAGTTCGACGAACAGATCCGGCCGCAGGAGCTCGAAGCTTTTTGCGGACAGGAAAAGATCGTCGAAAACCTGTCGATCTTTATTAAAGCCGCTATTATGCGGGACGAAGCGTTGGATCACGTCCTGCTGCACGGGCCGCCGGGGCTGGGGAAGACCACCCTCGCCAATATCATTACCAATGAGTTGGGAGTGACCATGAAAGTCACTTCGGGGCCGGTGCTCGACAAACCGGGAGATCTGGCCGGGCTGCTTACGAATCTCGGCGAGGGAGACGTGCTCTTTATCGACGAGATTCATCGCCTGAGTCCGATCGTCGAAGAGTATCTTTATTCCGCGATGGAGGACTACAAGATCGACATTATGCTCGACAAAGGGCCCAGTGCGCGGAGCGTGCAGATCAAATTGAACCCTTTTACCTTGATCGGAGCCACGACGCGGTCGGGCTTGCTGACCAGTCCCCTCAGGGCCAGGTTCGGGATCAATTGCCATTTGCAGTACTACGATGTGGCTACTTTGCAAGGAATCGTGACCCGTTCGGCACAAGTATTGGGGATACCGATCGATGCCGGGGCGGCGGAAGAGATCGCCAGACGGTCGCGCGGGACGCCCCGGATCGCCAATGCCTTGCTCAGGCGGGTGAGAGACTTCGCCATGGTGCGCGGCGGGGGGAGAATCGAACCGGAGATTACCCGCCATGCGCTTGATGCGCTCGATATCGATACCCGGGGGCTGGATCAGATGGACAACCGGATTCTGTCGACCATCATCCACAAGTTCGGCGGCGGGCCGGTGGGCTTGGGGACGATCGCCACAGCCGTGAGCGAAGATGCGGGGACGATCGAAGAGGTCTACGAACCGTTCCTCATCAAGGAAGGATTCCTGAAACGGACACCCAGGGGACGAGAGGCGACGGCAAGGGCCTACGAACACCTCGGGATTCCGATGGAGGCGATTGCGGGGCAGGGGGAGTTGCAATTCTGATCCTTTCGTTAAACCGAATCGGAGTCGGTGCGTCCAAGGAAAGAGCAGGAAACTGAAAAAACTAACCAATTATAAAAACACTAACGACCATGAAAAAAGTGATTTTGCTGATGGCCGCCCTCATGACGGTCAGCTTCTCGGCACAGGCACAGAAGAAATCCAAGGAAGAAAAAGCCGCTGAAAAAGCACGTCAGGAGATGCTCACCGCGGAACTCATCAACCGCGTGGTGCCGGCCAAGAACTTCCAGTTCGTACCGTACGAATACATCCAGCCCAATACCGGGACGACGACGATCACGCGCTACGAATACACCAAAGTTCGGCCGAATTCGCTGGAAGTCTATATGGTGAACTGCCCCGGGGTGAATACCAACCGGTATGAATGGCTCTCGTGCGAAAAGAAAAAAGACGTTTGGCTGGTGAAAATCAAAGCGGTGGCAGATAACGGAGCCAATCTGAGCTTCGATTTCGCGGTCAACTCCAAGAGCGGGGTCGCTACGCTGAAGGTGCGTTCCAACAAATCGTTGGATCAGAACAATCCGGGGGCGGCGAACTCGATTACCTACAAAGGGAATATTCGCGAATACTAATCGGTCGGATCGATCGGAAAGCCGGGCGGCCGGGGAGCATGGAAAAATCTCCCCGAGCCGCCTTTTTTCATCGAAAACGTTGGAAGAGAAGCGAAAAACGACTACCTTTAAAGCGGTGGCCGGGCGAAAACCCGATGGGGTGTGACAAATAAAAGGGAAAAGTTTATTCATGTTAAAATTTTCGAAAGATATGGATCGGACAAAATCGATTTTTCGGACAATTCGGCGGATGACGGTCGGAGCGGCTTTTTTGCTGGGACTGGTCGTTGCGGCGGTGCCGGCGGCAAGGGCGCAGGAGATCGACCGGTGGGTCGGCGAAGAGACCCGTTTCCGCTTCGTGCCGGACGTGTTGCAGGAGGAGGAAGGGCATGCGGGAGAGGTGCAGGGCTATTTTTATAAAACACCGGGCTTTCCGCTCTGGCTCATGACCGATATGGGAGGGCCGCTGTGGGTCGATAAGGAGCACTTTTCGGTGAACAGCTCGGAGAAGGATCAGGACGGGGTGTGGCTGCTCGATTTGAGTTGTGTCGATTCGGTCAACGGATTTTTCAACCTCGGCTTCGCTATCGATTCCAGAGACGGAAAGGCGGTGTTGAAGCTGGCGACTCCCACAGAGGGAGATATCGCCCTGTATCAGGGAAAAGTCGAGCCTTACGAGGCGTCGGACAGAGACGATTTCCGGAACGAAAAGGAGCGTCAGGAGGCTTTGGAAATGGTGATGCGGCTTGATACGCTGGTGCCGGCGATGAACTTTCAGGTGAAACTCAATTCGGAACTCTATGGGCCGAAATCGGAGGTCAATGTATCGCCCAAACTGGTGCGGCTGTGGGATCCGAGGCGGTTCGAGAGTCCGGACTACGAGGTGATCTGTTGCGAAAAGCATGACGGGATGTGGTACGTACGGCTGAAGGTCGGAGAGGCGACGCCGGTCAGCGAGGAGATCTATCTCGACCTCCTGATCGACTCCTGGACGGGGAAGGTCAATTATCGGCGGGGGATGGCGGATCGGTTGCGACTCAACTGGCGGGCCATGGTCGACGGCCGGGTGACCGGAACGGCGCAAATTCTGCCCGAAAAGGGACGCAGAAAGGCACGGTAGCTGAACGAAAAAGCGTAATTTTGTAAGCGGGCGTCGCAGAACTCACGGATGGGGTCGGAGGCGCTTGCTTATTTTGTTCTCGATGGGGATGGGAAAAGAAAAATCGATGGAAAAACCGGTCGACGACCGGACGGAACGGGTGGTACTCGCGACGGTCGTTCGCGATCGGCAGGAGGTGCGCGAGGCGGAGGAGTATCTGGACGAATTGCGGTTTCTGGCCGAGACGGCCGGATTCGAAACGGCGGCGACTTTTATGCAGAAGTTGGCAGCGCCGGACAAGCGAACCTTTATGGGGAGCGGAAAATTGAGCGAAATCAAGGCCTATGTGGAGGAACAGGAGATCGGGACGGTGATTTTCGACGACGAACTCTCGCCGTCGCAGACCCGGAATCTCGAACGCGAATTGGGGGTTCGGATTCTGGACCGGACGAGGCTGATCCTCGATATTTTCGCCCAGCGGGCCACGACGGCCTATGCCAAGACGCAGGTCGAGCTGGCGCAGTTGCAGTATCTGTTGCCGCGGTTGAGCGGGATGTGGACGCACCTCGAACGGCAACGCGGGGGGACGGGAACCCGCGGCGGGGCAGGGGAGCGGGAGATCGAAACCGACCGCCGGATCATTCGCGACCGCATCGCCCGGCTCAAGGAGCAGCTGGTCAAGGTGGATCGCCAGATGGCGACGCAGCGCAGCGGACGGGGATCGTTGGTGCGGGTGGCGTTGGTGGGGTATACCAATGTCGGGAAATCGACTCTGATGAACCTCCTGAGCAAGAGCGACGTTTTTGCCGAAAACAAGCTCTTCGCGACGCTCGATACGACGGTGAGGAAGGTGGTGCTCGAAAATCTGCCTTTCCTGTTGTCCGATACGGTGGGATTTATCCGCAAGTTGCCGACGCAGCTGGTGGAGTCGTTCAAATCGACGCTCGATGAGGTGAGGGAGGCCGATTTGCTGCTCCATGTGGTCGATATTTCGCATCCCAATTTCGAGGATCAGATCGCGGTGGTCAATCGGACGCTGCGGGAGATCGGGGCGGGGGATAAACCGGTCTTTTTGATATTCAATAAGATAGATGCCTATACCTATGTCGAGAAGGAGGCGGATGACCTGTTGCCCGAAACGCGCGAGAACTGGACGCTCGAACAGCTCCAGCGGAGCTGGATGGCAAGGAACGAGGGGGTGCCGTGTATCTTCATCTCGGCGGCCGAGCGGATCAATATCGATCGGTTGCGGAAGGATTTGTACGGCATGGTGCGGGAGATTCACGAGGGACGATATCCGTTTAATAACTACCTGTATTGATGGCTGTTGCGCTACAAGAACGGATTTTTGCTTCGGAGCGGTTCGACGAGGCGCTGGCGTTGGAGGTGTTCCGCTTTCAGGCTTCGGCTTGCGAGCCATACAGGCGGTATATCGAATTGTTGGGGTTAAATCCGTTTGAAGTCACTGATATAAAGCGTATTCCGTACCTGCCGGTGGAGTTTTTCAAAACCCATCGGATATGGAGCGCGGCGAGCGACCTTGAGCCGGAAACGGTCTTTACCAGCAGCGGGACGACGGGCAGTGAAACGAGTCGGCACTATGTGGCTTCGACGGCGTTGTACGACGAGGCGTTTACGCGCGGTTTCGGTCATTTTTACGGCCTTGCGGAGGGGTGGAGTATCTTTGCCCTGTTGCCGTCGTATTTGGAGCGAACGGGGTCGTCGTTGATCTGGATGGTCGAGCGGTTGCAGGCAAAAAATAGGGCTTGCGGCGGTTTTTATCTGTACGACCACGACAAACTGACCGCCGACCTGACGGCTGCTTCGCAAAAGGGGGAGAAAATTTTACTGATCGGGGTGGCTTTTGCGTTGCTGGATTATGCGGAATATCTTTCTAATCAAGGGATTGAATTACATTTGCCGACCGATGCCGTCGTGATGGAGACGGGCGGGATGAAGGGGCGCAGGCGCGAGGTTTCACGTGAAACAATGCACGAAACATTGAAACGGACTTTCGGGGTCGGGGCAATCCATTCGGAATACGGGATGACGGAACTGCTCTCGCAGGCCTATTCGACGGGAGAGGGGCTGTTTCGCTGTCCGCCGTGGATGCGGGTTTCGACGTGTGATTTACAGAGCCCGTTGCAACCGCTCGAGGCGGAGAAGATGGGCGGCTTGAATATCATTGATTTAGCCAATTTGTATTCTTGCTCGTTCCTGGCGATACAGGATCGAGGGATTGTGTACGACGACGGCGCGTTCCGAGTCTTAGGACGGATCGAGGGGGCGCAACTTCGGGGATGTAACATGTTGATCGAATAGAAGAGCTATGGCAGCGGCCCACATACTTCGGAAACTGGCTTCGCAGACAGCGGTCTACGGAGTCAGCGCCATTCTGTCTAAGTTTCTGAACTACCTGCTGACGCCGTATTTGACCCGCATCCTCACCGAACAGGTCTACGGGCAGGTCAATCTGCTCTACGGGATCATTCCGTTTGCCAATGTGGTGCTGACTATGGGTTTGGCGACCGGGTATTTCCGCTATGCGGCGAAGTGTCAGACGTTGGGCGAAAAACGCAGGCTTTTCACCACGACGTGGGGGACGGTGGCGTTGATGGCCACGCTTTTCGGCGTGATTATGGCTGTCTGCAACGGAGAGCTGGCGGAGGTGATGCGGCTCGACCCGGTCTGTATCGCGGCGATGACGGCCCTGATCGTGGTGGACAATGTGGCGGCGATTCCGCTCGCGGCGTTGCGCGAGGAGGGGAAGGCCGTTTACTATACGGTGGTCAATGTGACGGGGGTGGGGGTCAATGTGGCGGCCTGCGTGTGGTTCTACTCCCGCGTGCCGGGGGCGGTGGAGAGCCCGTTGTGGGTGGTGGCGGCCAATCTGATCGCCAGTACGGTCTCTCTGCTGCTGCTCTTGCCGCACAGCCTGAGGTTGCTTTCGACCGCTTTTTCGACGCGCCTGCTGCGGAGCATTTTCACCTATTCCATACCGCTCATGATGGCCGGTATTATGGGCGTGGCGGGCGACTTTATCGATCGGCAGCTGATCTACTTCATGTTGCCGGTCGAGATTGCCGATGCCGAGTTGGGGGTCTATACGGCGGTGGCTAAGATTGCCGCTCTGCTGATGATTTTTCGCCAGATTTATACCCTCGGGGCGGAACCCTTCTTCTTGCAGGGCTTCTCGAAGGAGGATTTCCGGACGGCCAATGCCGAGGCGACGAAGTATTTTACGATCGCCGGTATCGCGATCTTTTTGGTGCTTTCGCTCTTTGCCCGCGAGTTCGCTTATATCGTGGGGTCGGATTTCCGGAGCGGGATGGGCATTCTGCCGCTTTTGCTGCTGGCCAACCTGCTGGCGGGGATTCTGGTCAACCTCTCGTTCTGGTACAAGGCGGCCGACAAGACGAGGGTGGCGATCTACATCACCGGTTCGGGCGTGGCGATTACATTGGTGCTCAACCTCCTGCTGATTCCTTCGATGGGCTATCACGGGGCGGCGGTGGCGCGGGTCGTGTCGATGCTGGCGATGGTGGCGGCCAGCTATTTCCTGTGTCGGAAATATTTTCCCGTGCCGTTCGATTTGCGGCGGATCGGCTTCTATTTCCTTTTTGGGGGGGCGATTTTCGGTCTCTCGTATGCCACGGCCCTTTTGCCGGGCTGGGGGCGGGTGACACTCGATTTTTTACTACTTTTGATCTATCTCCTCGTCGCCTTTAGGCTGGAGTTCGGAGGACGAAAAATAGCTACGTTATGGAAAAAGTAAAGGTAATCAACCGGTCGGGGAATCCGCTGCCGGCATACGAAACCGCCCAGGCTGTGGGGCTCGACGTGCGGGCCCATACGCTCGAACCGATCACCATCGGGCCGCTGGAGCGGGTGATGGTGCCGACGGGGCTCTATTTCCAGATTCCGGAGGGGTACGAGATTCAGGTGCGACCTCGGAGCGGACTGGCTGCCAAGCATGGGATTACCGTCATCAATTCGCCGGGGACGATCGATCCGGATTACCGGGGGGAACTGAAAGTCCTGTTAGTCAATCTGTCGAACGAACCGTTCGAGATGCAGCCGGGCGAGCGAGTGGCGCAACTGGTTTTTGCCCGTTACGAACGGCTGGCGTGGGAAGAGGCGGTCGTGCTGGACGAGACGCGGCGCGGAGAGGGCGGTTTCGGCTCGACAGGGGTTAAATAACGTGAGCATGAGAAGGAGAAAATACCTGTTGGTCGCCCTTTTGGCGATGGTTGCCGGCGTCTCTTCGGGGGCCGGGCGCGAGCATGGGACGGGGCGGCTGGAAGAGGCGTCGAGGCTCTATCTGGAGGGGGTCAAGCGCCAGAATCTCGGGACGTTGCGCGAAGCGGCGCAGTGTTACGAAGCGGCTCTGCGCGAGGTGCCGGAACATGCCGCCTCGTACTATCGGCTGTCGGGAATCGCCCGGATGATCGGCGAACCGGAGACGGCGTTGCGCTATGGACGGCGGGCTTACGAGATCGATCCGGAGTGTGTGGAATACGCCGATAATTATGCCCGGTTGCTGGCCCTTTCGGGCGACTATGCGGGGGCGGACGGCTTGTTTACGGAGCTTTTTCGGCAGGATTCTTCGAATCTGGAGACCCTTTCGATGCTCGCTGCCTTGAGGCTGGAGCGGGGGATGCCGGGCGAGGCGATCGTCCTGCTGGATACGTTGCAGGCGCGCAGCGGATGGCAGCCCCGGACGATTGAAATGAAGCGGCAAGCTTTGATTCGCGCGGAACGCTATGCCGAGGCGTACGACTATATGGCCCGGGTGTGCGAGGAGCTGCCGGACGAGAGCGCTTTCCGGATCCAGCTCGCCGAGTTGGCGGCTGCGCTGCGACGCGACAGCGTGGCGTTGGAGAACTATCGGCGGGCGATCGCGATCGACTCGACGAGCGTGGGGCCGCGGATTGCGCTGGCGGAGTACTACCGGATCAAAGACCAGTGGCCGGAGTTTCCGGAGGCGTTGATACCCGTTTTCGCCCATCCTGCGTTCCCGTTGCAGGCTAAAGTGGACTATTTCGGCACCTATCTGGGACGGTCGCCGGAGCTTTACAGACGTTATTTTGTCTATATGGCGCGGTTGGCGGACGCGGTGTTCTGGTCGGCACCGAAGGAGGAGCTGGCGCGCGATTTTTATGCTCAACACCTCATCTACGGGGGACAGGCGGAGACGGCACTGGAGCATCTGGCGCAGTGGATCGGGGAGGGGGATGCTTCCGCTTCGCTCTACCAATTGGCGATCGCTGTGGCCCAGCATCGCGGGTTGGCGGATACGGTGGATCGTTATCTGGCTGAGGCACAGGATCGTTTTCCGAACGATCCGGAGTTGGGGATGATGCGGTTGGCGGTTTGTTTCCAGCGGAGCGATACGCTCGGAGCGATCGAAGCGGCGCGCGAGGTGATCGGTTATTCGACCAACGACTCGATTACGAGCGAAGCGTTGAGTTTCTGCGGCGATATGGCCCACTTGCGCGGAAACAACAAGGAGGCTTACAAATACTACGAACGGGCCTTGAAATTGGCCCCCGACCGGGCGATGTTGCTGAACAATTTCGCCTATTACCTGAGCGAAGAGGGGAAGGAGCTGGAGCGGGCCTTGCGGATGGCGACCCGAGCCAATGAATTGACGCCGCAGAGCGCTACGATTCTCGATACGAAGGCGTGGGTGCTCTATCGGCTCGGGCGGTATGAGGAGGCCAGGGAGCTGATGCGGCAGGCGTTGGTGATGGATGCGGAGGGGAGTGCGGAGCTTTTCCTGCATTACGGCGATATCCTGTTTGCGCTGAACGAGTATTTTATGGCCAAAACCTATTGGCAGCGGGCTTTGGAGGCGGGAGCCGACGGGCGGAAGATCGAAGAGCGGCTCAAACGGTTGGAGGCGGCCGAAAACGGGAAAAAATGACCATGAAAGGGCGACTCTTTTCCATAGCTGCGGCCGTCTTGCTTCTGGTTCCGGGATCGGGGAGGGGCGACGACGTGAAGGATCGGATCCGACGGGCCGAGGCCGAGATCGCACGCATCAACCGGCTGGTCGGAGATACCCGAAAAGAGCAGGGAGCGACGCTCGACAACCTGAAGTTGATCGGAACCAAATTGGAAAACCGGCAGTCGATCGTTCAGGGCATCGAAACCGAGATGGGAACCCTTTCCGGAGACTTGAGCCTCAAGGCGCGGCAACTCGTCGAACTCCAAAAAAGGTACGATCTCTTAAGAGACAGATACTCAGCACTTATCCGAATCGCATACAAGAATTATCGCCATAATAGCTTTCTTTCGTTCGTCCTCTCGGCGCACGACTTTTCAGACGCTGCACGGAGACTTTATTATGTTAAACGAATCAGCGCCGATATGGAGCGAAAGGCGGTCGAGTTGCAGACTTTGGCGGCGCGGCTGAAGAGCGAGGCGACGGCGCTGGACGAACGGAAAAGTCGGCTCGACGGATTGAGGCAGCAGCATGCGGCCGAGCTGGTTCGGCTGGAGGAGGAGCGCGGTCAGTTGAAGCGTACGCAGAGTGCGTTGAAAGGAAAAGAGAAAGAGCTGCTCGCCGAAGCGGATAAACGGCGGAGACAGGTGGCGGAGTTGGAGCGTCGGTTGCAACAGGAGGTGGAGAAGGAGGTGAGGAAAAAGAGTAGTGCGGCGAATGCGAAAAAAGGAACGGGTTCGACGCAGGCTAAAAGCGACGATTCGGCTCTGACCCGGCGTTTCGAGGCTCGGAAAGGGGCTTTGATGCGACCGGTGGACGGTGTGATGGTGGGACGGTACGGGGTGCACGACCATCCGGATCAGAAGGGGGTGAAGGTCAATAACAAAGGGATTAACCTGGCGGCTCGGGCGGGGAGCCAAGTGCAGTGCATTTTCGAGGGAGAGGTGCGGAAGGTCTTCTTTTTTCCGGGGCTCGGGATGTCCGTCATGGTGCGGCACGGCTCTTATTTGACGATTTATGCCAACCTGGATTCGGTCTTCGTGCGCGAAGGCGAACGGGTGATCGAAGGGGCGGCGATCGGGACGGTAGCCAAAGCACCGGCCGACCAGCAGGCGACGATCCACTTCGAACTCTGGAAAGAGAGCGATAATCTGAACCCGGAGAGTTGGCTGAAACGATAATTTCATCACAAAGACTGAATTATTATGGCCATTGCGTTTCATTCGGAAGATACGACGTTCGACATCGCGGGACACAAACGTGCGGTGGCTGCCTGGGTGCGGGCGGCGGTGGCGGAGGAGGGGTTTCGAACGGGAGATATCCACGTGATTTTTTGCAGCGACGCTTATCTCCTGGAGATGAACCGGCGTTATTTGCAGCACGATTACTACACGGATATCATCACGTTCGACTACACGGCGGATTCGGTCTTATCGGGCGACCTCTTTATCAGTGTCGATACGGTGCGGGCCAATGCGGAGCAGTTCGGGGTGGTGTTCCACGTGGAACTATTGCGGGTTATCGTCCACGGAATCATGCACTTGGCGGGATATAAGGACAAAACCGAAACCGATGCGGCCAAAATGCGCGAACGCGAAAACCATTATCTGAATAAACGACCCGATGATTTGCTAACTCATGTAAAACACTCTTAAATTTATAGATGTCTGTTTTGGTAACAGGAGTGAACTGTTCTTTTTGTTCACAAAAAGAGCCAAAAAGACTTTAGACGGATGCTTACGCATCCTCCCGCTGCCGGCGGCACAATTCTCGATTGGTTCGTCGGGCTGGTTTTTCCGGCGCGGGCGCATTAGGGTAATACCTGCATTATATGCGCCCCGCCGAGAAAACCCAGCTCGACAGACTTACGAAGACTGAGGACTGCGGAGCCTAAGGAGTAGCGTAGCTATCACGAAAGTTTTTGGTGCCGCTTTTTCCAAAAAGCGGCAGTTCCAGTCGGTAGCTAAATACGGGTATCTATAATTAAGGAAGAAGATATGCGATTCGAATACGATGTTATTGTGGTGGGAGCCGGGCATGCGGGATGCGAGGCAGCAGTGGCGGCGGCCCGGATGGGAGCGAAGACGCTGCTCGTGACGATGGATATGGGGAAAGTGGCCCAAATGTCCTGCAATCCGGCGGTCGGAGGAGTGGCTAAAGGGCAGATCGTGCGTGAAATCGATGCGCTCGGGGGGCAGATGGGGGTGGTGACGGACAAAACGACGCTCCAGTTCCGGATGCTGAACCGCTCGAAGGGAGCAGCGATGTGGAGTCCGCGGGCGCAGTGCGACAAATATGCCTTCTCGCAGGAGTGGCGCAGAGTGCTGGACGGAACGGAGGGGCTCTACATGTGGCAGGACAGTGTGACGGAGCTGCTCGTTTCGGAGGATGAGGGTAGAGTAGAGGGGGTGGTTACCCAGCTCGGAGTCCGGTTTAGGGCACGGGCAGTGATCCTGACGAACGGGACGTTTCTCAATGGCCTGATGCACGTCGGAACGGCACAGGCGGCGGGAGGACGGGCGGCGGATATGTCCAGCTACGGGCTGACGGAGCAGTTGCAGTGTCTGGGTTTCGAGGCGGATCGGATGAAGACCGGGACGCCGGCGAGGCTCGATGCGAGAACCATCGACTTCGACCGGATCGAGGCGCAGTACGGCGATGCGGAACCGGAGAAATTCTCCTTTCTGCCCTCCGTGCGGCCGATCGAAAAGGAGCGGCAATTGCCTTGTTATCTGGTATATACCTCATCGGAGGTGCACGAGGTGCTGCGTTCCGGTTTCGACCGTTCGCCGCTCTTCACAGGGGTGATTCGCGGCCGCGGGCCACGGTATTGTCCCAGTATCGAGGACAAATTGCGGACGTTTGCGGATAAGGAGCAGCATCAGCTCTTTTTGGAGCCGGAAGGGCGGACGACGAATGAATACTATTTGAACGGCTTCTCCTCCTCCTTGCCGTGGGAGGTGCAGGTCGAGGCGTTGCGCAGGATCGAGGGGCTGGAGCATGTGCAGATTTATCGGCCGGGGTATGCCATTGAATACGACTACTTTCCGCCGACTCAATTGCGGCATACGCTCGAAACCAAACGGGTGGCGGGTTTGTATTTCGCCGGTCAGATCAACGGTACGACAGGCTACGAAGAGGCGGCGGCGCAGGGGCTTATGGCGGGGATCAATGCCGTGCTCGCTTTGCGGGGCGAGGAGCCGTTCGTGCTGGGGCGCGATGAGGCCTATATCGGGGTCTTGATCGACGATCTGGTGACCAAAGGGGTGGACGAGCCTTATCGGATGTTCACCAGCCGGGCGGAGTATCGGATTCTGCTGCGGCAGGATAATGCCGACCGGCGTTTGACCCCCTTGGGGCGGAAAGTCGGACTGGTTTCGGACGAGCGATGGGAGGCTTTCGAGGTCTCTGAAAGACGGATCGAGGCTGTGGCGGCTTATCTGAATGAGACGACGGTGGCGCCGGAGGAGATAAACGGCTATCTGGCTTCGGTCGGCGAGTCGCCGATTACGCAGCGGAAACGGCTCGCCGAGTTGTTGTTGCGGACGGGAGTTACGCTGTCGGGATTAGCCGGGGCTTCGCCGGCTCTCGGCGCCTGCCTGCGGGAGATCGGAGCGGAGCGGGAGACGGAGCAGGCGGTGGAGATCGGCGTCAAATACGCCGGGTATATCGAACGGGAGCGGATGGTGGCCGAGAAGATGAAACGGCTCGAAGGGATTCGGATTCCGGCCGATTTCGACTTCAATGCGCTGGGTTCCGTGTCGATCGAGGCGCGTCAGAAGCTGACCCGGATACGGCCTTTGACCATTGCGCAGGCTTCGCGCATTCCGGGTGTCTCGCCGGCGGATATCAATGTGTTGCTCGTCTATTTCGGGCGGTAGGAGCGGAGTGTTCCACGTGGAACACATGCCTGCTTAAAAATTTGAAAATGATCGGGATATGAAGAAATTGGTGGAAAATTCCGACCTCGGAATACCCTATACCACAGTGCTCAATAAGGTGATCGTCAAGATCGCCCGGTCGATGCTGGGTATCAATAAAATCAACGAACTGTACGGTGCAGCGTCGGACAAAACGGGGGTGGAATTCGCTCAGGAGATTCTCGAGCGGCTCGGGGTGACGATCGAGGCGGACGGGCAGCGATTGAACCTGATTCCGAAAAAGGGGTCTTTTATCCTTGTGGCGAACCATCCGTATGGCGCGTTGGACGGGTTGTTATTGATGGTTCTGGTGGCGCATGTGAGGCCCGATGTTAAGTTTCTCGGGAATTTCCTGTTGAGTCGGATCGATGCGTTGCGGGATTTTTTCCTGCCGATCGACCCGTTCGATGCGAAAAAGGGGCGGAATTTTTCGCAGGTGCGACGGGCGGTCGAACACTTGCGCGGCGGGGCGCCATTGGTGATTTTTCCTGCGGGGAAAGTGTCTACCTTCCAAAAAGGATTCAAAAAGGTGGAGGACAAACCGTGGGCGCCGTCGATGATCAAATTCGTCCGTCAGGCGGGAGTGCCGGTTTTTCCGGCCTATATAGAGGGGCATAACAGCTTGATTTTCCATATTCTGGGGAAAGTCCATCCGATGTTGCAGACGATGCGGCTGCCGCTGGAGCTGACCAATAAACGGGGACGTTCGGTGGCGGTGGTTCTCGGTTCGGGCATTCCGGCCCGGCGGCTGCGCGAGATGGGTGATTTGGCGGTCGTGGGCGATTTTCTGCGGGCTAATGTCTATTGCCTGCGATCGGTGCTGGTGGACGAGGCGGCGATGCACGAGGAGTTGGAGGAAGAACGTCGGCGAGAGGCCTTGGCGCGGCTCAAAATGCGGCGGAAGAGGCGGGGAGGGCGGATGCCGAAAACGGCGCGAGAGGAGTTTGCCGGGGCGGATCCGACGGAGTTGGGGGCCGAACTCGATCGAATTGCGGCACGATGTATGCTGATTCGGGTAGGAGATATGTGTCTGTTCTGCGCTTCGGCGGAAGATATTCCGCTGACGATGCGCGAGATTGTCCGGCTGCGCGAGGCCGATTCGCGAAAGGCGGACGAAGAGGCTTTGCGACCGGCAGAGGGCGATGCGCATGACGAACTGTACCTGCACCTTTTTGTCTGGGATGCGGAACACCGGGCGATTACGGGGGCTTATCGCATCGGATTCGGCGACGTGCTGCTGGATAGACGGGGGTTTGAGGGTTTTTATACCTACCGGTCGTTCGAGTTTTCGCATCACTTGCAGGATGTCCTGCGGCAGTCGATCGAGCTGGGGCGTTCGTTCGTCGTACAGGAGTATCAGCGGCGGTCGCAGACGTTGCTGCTGTTGTGGCGCGGGATTTTGCAGGTCTTGATGCGGAATGCTTCGTATCGTTGCCTGATGGGGCCGGTGGGGATGTCCGGGGGGTATTCGATGGCGGCGAAGTGGCTGTTGGTCGACTATATTCGGGCGAACCACTGGAATGCGGAGCTGGCGAAGTACGTCGTGCCTCGGAACGGGGTGCGGGCGTTGGGTCGGCCGGTGGTCGAGGCGGCTTTGATCCGGGGGATTCGGTCGGACGAGGAGATCGACAAGCTGATTCGAGATGTCGAACCGACGGGGCAGGGGATGCCGGTGTTGATGAAGAAGTACCTTCAGCTCGGGGGGCGGGTGATGGGATTCAATGTGGATCCGTTGTTGGGCGATGCGCTGGATGCGATGTTGATTCTGGACTTGTGCGACGTGCCGAAAGACAAGGTGGATATGGTGGCTCGCGAGTTTCCGGGCGAGAAGGTCTACGATCGTTTCCGGGCGGCGGGCAATGCGCAGTTGTAGGCGGCCGGTTCGAACGAAAATAGATGTTTCACGTGGAACATTATGGGAAGAAGATTAGTACAAAATATCACGTCCGAGTATCTGGCGGCCTCGTCGCTGCTGCATAAGCGGAATCGCGTCATGGTCTATGTCGAGGGGTATGACGATATCCCTTTCTGGCGGGCTATTTTCGACGAATTCGAAACCCCGGATCGCAGGTTCGAAATTTCGACTCCCGCCCGAAACGATCTGGCCAAAGGGAAAAAGGTCGTGATGCAATTCATTCCGCAGGCGGGTAAACACCTGATTCTCTGTGTCGATTCCGATTTCGACTACCTCTTCGGAGAGCTCTGCGAACGGTCGAGACAGGTGAATCAGACGCCGTATCTGCTGCAAACTTATACCTATGCCATCGAAAACTACCTCTGTTATCCGCCGTCGCTGCACTCCGTGTGCGTGCGGGCGACGAAGCGAGATACTCATATCTTCGAGTTCGAGGAGTTCATGGCCGAATATTCGCGGATTATCTATCCCATTTTCCTGTGGTATGCCTATGCGGCTCGGGTGGATCAGCCGACGATTTTTACGCTGGCCGATTTTCGGAATGCGGTGAAAATCAATTTCGTGAATGTCGAAGATAACGGCGAGGACACGTTGGAGTGGCTGGAGAAACAGGTCGAAAAACGGCTTCGCGTGTTGCGTTCTAAACACAAGCAGCGGGTGGCCGAGGTCGAAGAGTTCGACACCTACCTCCGAAGCCGGGGGGTGGTGCCGGAAGAGACGCATTTCTACATGCAGGGGCATACGCTGTTGGACAATGTGGTGGCCACGCTGGTGGGGACGGTCTGCAATGCTTTGCGGAAGATGGCGGTGGGGCAGATTCTGGGCAGTTCACGGCAGGGGTTGCCGCTGAACAACGAGTTGAGCTCGTACAACAACGTGCTCTCGGACGTGGACGAACTGCTGAAGAGCAATACGGGGTATCGGACTTGTCCGTTGTTCGTCAAATTGCGCGAGGATATTGTCCGAATTCTGGAGAGTTGAGCGGCGTTTAATTGGAAAATAGTTATCTTGTGAACCGGGTGCGGGGATAGGGAGCGGGAGAGAACGAAAGCGGAAAGGAGTTTAAATGTTTGTATTCAAGGGATTTAATCGATTCGTAGGACGGGGTGTCCGGAGGTTTTTGGTTTTGGCCGTTTGTTGGGGAGGGTTCGTTTCGTGTTCGAGCGAACTGACGGCGGAGGGGGCGCTGGAGCAGATTGCGGCGCAGGCGGAGTTCCGTATGCCGTATTATGCGCCGATGCGGATCGGCGAGGTGGTGCTGACGGGCGACAATCACAAGGATTCGAAGGGGTATATTCGGAAGCATTACGGGCCATTGATTGATGCGGGTCTGGCGGAGGTGGCGGTGGCGGATCGGAACACCTGGCGGACGGTGATCGATGTGCGGTTGTCGGAAAAGGCTCGTGCGATGGTGGACGGGGGGCGTTCCATGGAGCGGGAGGCGTATGTGCCGGTGTGTCGGATGGCTCCGGTGCGGATCGACGAGTTCCGCACGCTCTCGGAGGAGGGGATTGTGGAGTGTGCTTTTACGTTCGAGGAACGGGATATCACGCCTTTCGGGCTTTGCAAAGGTTTTCAGCAGGGGCGGGAGTACAAGGACAAGCGGACGTTCGTCAAGGCGCGCGGTTCGTGGCATGTGAAGTGACGGGGCTGCCGGCGTTATTGGGGTATATAGGTGGCCGTTATTTGGGGTGAGGCTGCCGCATTGGTTAAGGCCGCCGGCAGTTTGAGGATGCGTTAGCATCCTTCTAAAGTTTGGCTTCGCCTTCCTCCTCGCCGCTCGGCAATTTGCAAACTTCGTTTGCATTGCTCTCGCTGGCAGCGTCGGTTTTCTGGTTCTCTTTGTTCACAAAGAGAACAGTTTGAGGCGGGACAAAGCTCGATTCGCGCGCGACTGCTGGAGAAGGAAATCATTCAAACGCGTTGTTCGCGTTTGAATAAGATTTCCGCCAGCGCGCGGACAGAGAACGGAGGTAGAGGCTGGCAGTGGAAATGCGTCAGTATTTC
>NZ_CAJTUJ010000031.1 GCF_910579375.1 uncultured Rikenella sp. | reverse complement strand
GCGGGCCGAAGCCTCCCGCAGCGGAGGCCCGCAACTGACGTTGCTGTGGGCCCCGCAGGCTTCGACCCGCTTAACTCAAGTGCGAATAGGCGTTGCTTTTGTGCCTCCGCTGGCGGCGAACAGCATCAACAAGGCGCGCCGAGGACGAATCTCATAGCAAAGAGGCGTTGCTCTTGCGACCCGTAGGGTCGCGCGGACCGGGTCTGCCCGCACAGCACCCGAAATAACCCGGCCCCGGCCCACCTCGCGCGCATAAACGGAAAATTCATTCAAAACCAGAGATAACGTAAACGTGATTTGTAGCATGAGAAGAGTAATCGGATGGGTCGGATTGCTGTTATGGCCCGCCCTGGCAGCCGCAGCCCCCATCACCATCAAAGGGAAAGTAATCGGCAGCGACGACGGCAAACCCATTCCCGGAGCCTACGTCATGATCAACCCCACCGAGCCCGACGTAGCCAAACGCACCGTCCTGACCGGTCTGGAAGGCGAATTCACCATCGTCAGCCGCGAGAAAAGCACCACCCTCAGCATCTCGTTCATCGGCTACAAAGACTACCGCAAGCCGATCGACCCCTCGTCCGGTCGCACCGTCGACCTCGGCACCATTCGGATGCTCCCCGAAGCCATCACCACCAACGAAGTGAAAGTCACCGCCCAGGCCCCCATGGCCACCATGCGCGGCGACACCCTGCAATATAACGCCGCCGCCTTCAAGACCAACCCCGACGCATCCAGCGAAGACCTCCTCAAAAAGATGCCCGGCGTGACCACCGACGAGAACGGCGCCGTCGAAGTCCACGGCCAGACCGTCGGCAAAGTCTACGTCGACGGCAAAGAATACTTCGCCGACGACCCCGCCCTGGCCCTGAAGACCCTCCCGGCCGACGTCGTCGCCAGCATGCAAGTCTTCGACGACAAGAGCGACGAATCGAAATTCTCCGGCTTCGACGACGGCGAACGCATCAAAGCCATCAACATCGTCACCAAAAGCGGCGTCAGCTCCAGCGCCTTCGGTAAAGTCTACGCCGGCTACGGCACCGACAACCGCTACTCGCTGGGCGCCGCCGCCAACATCTTCAACCCCACCCACCGGTGGACCATTCTCGCCGCGCGGAACAACGTCAACAACCAGGGCTTCACCCTGAACGACATCGCCAGCGCCATGACCGGGCGCCGCGGCGGCATGGGCGGCGGCATCGACGCCAGCCAGTTCACCACCGGCGTCCGCGGCGGTATCCAGACCACCACCATGGCCGGCCTCAACTACCAGGGCGACTTCTCCAAAGTGAAGATCAACGGCAGCTACTTCTTCAACAACGTCAACGCCGACATCTGGCGCGCCATCACCCAGAACTACAACACCGAAGGCAACCGCCAGTACTACGACACCACCGCCACCCGAGGCTACAACTACCAGCACCGCGCCAACCTGCGGATCGAGTGGAATCCCAACGAAACCAACCGCATCTTCTTCCGTCCGCGCGTCACCTACTCCACCAACCACGGCCACAGCGCCAACCTCACCAGCACCTGGCTCAACGCCATGGAGACCAACACCGCCGCCAACCGCTACGCCACGAAATTAGGCACCTACGACGCCTCCGCCAACCTCTTCTGGATGCACCGCTTCGGGAAAGCCGGTCGCACCCTCTCCGTCGGCGGCTCCGTCGGCGGCAGCAACGGCTGGGGCGACCGCACCCAGCAATCCGAATACGGCTCGCTGGACGAGACCGGCGACGAGACCGCAGAAGGCCTTTCGCTGCTCGACCTCTACACCAAAGCCACCGGCGACCTGACCTACAGCACCCTGAACCAGATCGGGACCCTCGGCACCCCCGGCTTCGACGCCTCCGGCCGCGTGAGCTACGCCGAACCCCTGTCGCCATCCTCCCGCTTGCAGTTCAGCTACCGCATCGGCTACGACAAGACCGACTCCAAGATCCTGAGCTACGACTGGGATCCGCTGCTGAACGAGATACTGGAGCTCGACCCCACCACCTCGAACCTCTTCAACCGCGACCAGACCCGCCATGCCGGAACCATCGGCTACAACTGGGTCAAGAAAGATAAGATGACCCTCAACGCCTCGCTCAGCTACCAGTACACCACCCTGAACGACGACGAGACCTACCCCCGCGAGCTGGAGAACCGCTACCACTTCGACGCCTGGCTGCCCCGCGTCCGTTTCGAATGGAAACCCACCAAGATGCAAAGCCTCCAGTTCGAATACCGCCGGAGCACCTCCACCCCGACCGTCAACCAGCTGCAAGACGTACTGAACGTCAGCAACCCCCTTCAGGTCTACTACGGTAATCCCGACCTGAAACAGAGTTATACCGACCGGTTGCAAGTCTCCTACAACATCGCCAACCCCGAGAAATCGACCAACTTCCACCTCTTCGCCTTCGCCAACCTCACCCAGGACTACATCGCGACCCACCGCCGCTACCTGACCGACGACGAAGAGATCAAAGGAATTACCGTCGTCAAAGGGGCCCAGGTCTCCACCCCGGTGAACCTCAACGGCTACGTCAACGCCAACCTCTTCGGCATCTACAGCTTCCGGATCCAACCCATCCGGAGCAACATGAACATCGGCTTCCGCTACCAATTCGCCAAGACCCCCTCGATGGAAGACCACGAGAGATACCTCTCGTACAGCAACCGGATGGGAATGAACCTCTCACTGACCAGCAACATCTCCGAGAACGTGGATTTCACCATCGCCTACCGTCCCTCGCTGAACTTCACCGTCAGCAAACAGAAAGACCGCGCCTCGGGTCAGGCCGACCGCACCTTCGACCGCTACATCGGCAACGACCTGGCCGCCTTCCTGAACGTCTTCCTCTGGAAAGGGCTCTTCATCAACGCCGACGCCACCTGGCGCAACTCCGTCGGGACACAGTCGAGCTACACCCAGCACTACGCCCTGCTGAACGCCGCCATCGGGTATAAGTTCCTGAAATACAAGCAAGCCGAAGTACGCCTTTCGGCCTACGACCTGCTGAACCAGAACCGCTCCTTCTGGCAGAGCAGCAACGCCACCTACACCCAGACCACCCTCACCCGGACACTGAAGCGCTACTTCATGCTCAGCTTCACCTACAAGTTCGACACCCGGAAAAACCGTTCCGCCGAAAACTACGGCACCAACGACCGTTCGAGCTGGCAGCGCGGGCCTCACGGAGGCGGCCCCGCAGGCCCGCCTCCCGGCGGTGGCCCCGGCGGACGCCGATAACCCTTCCGCGGCATACTATGCCCTCCATCCGCGCCGTTTCTCCTTCAACGAGGGAGCGACGGCGCTTTTTTATAACCGCTTTTATGGCCGCCGAACCCGCGGAAAATCGTATATTTGCCCTGTTATGGATGCTTTGAAAGAGAAAATCGACACCCTCCGCCGCGAGCGCAACGCCGTCATTCTGGCCCACTACTACACCGACTCCGACGTGCAGGACATCGCCGATTTCGTCGGTGACAGCCTCGCCCTGTCGCAGCGGGCAGCGACCACCGACGCCGACGTCATCCTCTTCGCCGGCGTCCACTTCATGGGCGAGACCGCCAAAATCCTCTCCCCTCGGAAGACCGTCCTGATGCCCGACATGGCCGCCGGCTGCTCGCTGGCCGACTCCTGCCCCGCCGACGAGTTCGCCGCCTTCATCGCCGCGAACCCCGGGCGAACCGTCATCTCCTACGTGAACACCACCGCCGAAGTCAAAGCCCTGACCGACATCGTCTGCACCAGCAGCAACGCCGTCGAGATCGTCCGCTCGCTGCCCCCCGACGAACCCATTCTGTTCGGGCCCGACCGGAACCTCGGCAACTACATCCGGAACATCACCGGACGCGAGAACATGCTCGTGTGGGACGGCGCCTGCCACGTCCACGAAGAGTTCTCCCTCGAGAAGATCCTCGAGCTGAAACAGACCCATCCCCACGCCAAAGTGCTGACCCATCCGGAGTGCAAACGACCCATCGTCCTCATCTCCGACTACGTCGGTTCGACCGCCGGCCTATTGAAATACGCCGTGAACGACACCTCGACCGACACCTACATCGTCGTGACCGAACCCGGCGTCCTGCACCAGATGCGCCTCGCCGCCCCCGGCAAGACCTTCATCCCGGCCCCGCCGACCGACGCCGCCTGCGGATGCAACAATTGCAGCTTCATGAAACTCGTGACCCTGCCGAAGATCGCCGCCGCCCTGGAGACCCTGCAACCCGAAATCGTCATCCCCGAAGAGACCCGCCGGCGCGCCGAAGGCTCCATCCGGCGGATGCTCGAAATCTCCGAGCGCCTCGGCCTCGTCTAACCTCCTTTTTCTGAGCACAGCACGACCATGCGAATATTCAAAGAGACCGGCGAATACCTCACCCTGATGCGCAAAGTCTTCGCGCGCCCCGAGAAACTCTCGATCTACCGCCGCCGCACCCTGTTCGAGATGGAATCCATCGGCCTGAACTCGATCGGCATCGTCGCGATCATCTCGGTTTTCATGGGCGCCGTGGTCGTCATCCAGATGGCCAACAACCTCGAAAACCCCTTCATCCCGAAGATGCTCATCGGATACGCCACCCGGGAATCGATCGTACTGGAGTTCAGCTCCACGATCGTCGCCCTGATTCTGGCCGGGAAAGTGGGCTCCAACATCGCCTCCGAGATCGGCACCATGCGGATCACCGAACAGATCGACGCCCTGGAGATTATGGGCGTCAACTCCGCCAGCTACCTCATCCTGCCGAAAGTGGTGGCCTCGGCCCTCTTTTTTCCCCTGCTCACCATCATGAGTATGATCATCGGCGTCATCGGCGGCTACCTCGTCGTCGAGGCGACCCAGATATTCCCCCCCTTCGAATACCTCGCCGGGATTCGCTACGCCGTCAACCCCTTCTATATCAGCTACTCGATCACCAAAGCCTGCGTTTTCGGCATCATCATCTCCACCGTATCGGCCTACTACGGCTACTACGCCAAAGGCAACTCGCTCGAAGTCGGGCGCGCCAGCACCCGTGCCGTCGTGGTGAGCAGCATCGTGATCCTGATCTTCAACCTGATTCTCACCCAAATCATGCTGACCAAATGATACGTGCCATCGACGTCTGCAAATCCTTCGAAGGGCGGCCCGTTCTCGACCGGATCACCGCCACCTTCCAGCCCGGCAAGACCAACCTGATCATCGGTCAGAGCGGTTCGGGTAAGACCGTGCTGTTGAAATGCCTCGTCGGCCTGCACGAGATCGACAGCGGCCGGATCCTCTACGACGACCTCTGCTTCAGCGGCGCCCCGCTCGAAGTAAAGCGCGAGATCCGTCAGAAACTGGGTATGATCTTTCAGGGCGGCGCGTTGTTAGACTCCTCGACCGTGCTCGAAAACGTGATGTTTCCGCTCGACCTCTTCACCGACATGTCTCAGAGCGAGAAGGAAGACCGGGCCGACTTCTGCCTCAAGCGCGTCAACCTGACCAACGCCGAACACCTCTACCCGTCGGAACTGAGCGGCGGGATGATCAAGCGGGTAGCCATCGCGCGCGCGATCGTGATGAACCCCCAATATCTTTTCTGCGACGAGCCCAACTCGGGGCTCGACCCGAAGACCTCGGTCGTGATCGACAACCTGATCCAGGAGATCACCCAGGAGTACAACATCACGACCATCATCAACACCCACGACATGAACTCCGTGATGGAGATCGGCGACACGATCATCTTCATCTACGAAGGCAAAAAGTGGTGGGAAGGGACGAAGGACGACATCCTCGCCGCCGACAACCGGGAACTGGAAGACTTCATTTTCGCCTCGGCCATGGCCCGCAAAGTGAAGCACATGCAACAGCGATAGACAGGGATTGGAAACACCCTCTTGACTTCGATTTTTTATATTTATATTGGAAACAATAGCGAAAGGGGGTGCAACACCCCCTTTGTTTTTGATCTGTAATTTATTTATATCCATCCGACCTACCCATCGCCCCGGGCTACCGTGACGCGGGCAATTATGGGCGATTGGGCGCTCTGAACGCCGTCGGCAACTACGGCTATAGCTGGTCGTCTGCGGTCAGTGTTGTCTACGGGCGGTTCTTGTGGTTCTACTCGCAGGGTCTCGATCCCAGCAACTCGGACTACCGTGGCCGCGGTCTTCAGTTGCGTTGCCTCTCGGAATAAACGGGGGCAAGGCAGCCGCCCCGGGCTTTCGCAGCGGTTCTGCAGGCATACCGAACAGCGCAGGAAACGAGGGTTACAGTTTATCGACCGGAGTGAGCAATACCTACAGCCAATTCTTGTGGTTCCACACACATGGCCTTGACCCCGGCAACACATACAGTCGCGCCTACGGTCGTCAGTTGCGTTGCCTCTCGGAATAAACGAACACACAGCACCGGAAACGATTCAGGGCCGGAATACTCCGGCCCTGAACCCCAAAACAAAACAAGGAATTTATACCAACCCTGCTTCATCAACCGCACTTCGAGTGTCCGCAATTCGTGCAGACCAGACACCCCTCCTGATACACCAGCGCCTCCTGCCCGCACTCCGGACACTTTTTGCCCCCCTTCGGCTTCGTCCCGTTCGGGATATACTTGTGCAGCGCCCTCGCCACACCGTTTTTCCACGTATTGATCGTGTCGCTGTTCAGCCGGAGCGACGAAACCAGATTCACCACATCGATCGGCGGCATCCCCGTCCTCAGAACCCCCGAAATCAGCTTCGCATAGTTCCAGAACTCCTCGTCGAACAAGCGCGAAATCCCCCCCACCGAATTCACATACCCGTACTTATCCTTATATTGGAAATCATACCGTTTCGTCCCGTCCTTCTCGATCACCTTGATGATATTCCCCTTCTTGATCGTCTTCGGGAAATAGAGCGCATCCTCATCCACCTTCCCCGTAAATATCTCATACGGTTTGTGGTTGTAGAGCCCCACGAACGCAATCCAGTCCTCCGGCCCGTTCTTGAACCGCACCACATCCGCCTCCAGCGACATCGGTCGGCTGGCCGGAATCCCATCTTCCTCCTCCTTCTTCTTGTCCTTCTTGACCAGCACCCCCGCCCGGCTTCCGTCCCGATAGACCGTCACCCCCTTGCACCCCGACCTCCAGGCCGTCCGGTAGACCTCGTCCACCAACGCCTCCGTCACATCGTTCGGCAGGTTGACAGTCACCGAGATCGAGTGATCCACCCACTTCTGCATCGCCCCCTGCATCTTGACCTTCGCCACCCAGTCGATATCGTTCGACGTCGCATTGTGGTACGGCGATTCCGCCACCAATTTATCCACCTCCTTGTCCGACAGCTTTTTGATCTGTTCGTCCGTGAGCCCCTTATTGACCTTGACCCACGTCAGGAAATGGTGGTGATAGACATTGTACTCCTCCCACGAATCCCCCACCTCGTCCACGAAAGTGACATTCACCGACTTATCGCTCGGGTTGACCTTCCGCCGCCGCTTGTAGACCGGCAAGAAGACCGGTTCGATCCCGCTGGTCGTCTGCGTCATCAGCGACGTCGTCCCCGTCGGCGCAATCGTCAGCATCGCCACATTCCTTCGCCCCTGCTTCACCATCAGGTCGTACAGCTTCGGATCCGCCTCGCGAACCCGCTGAATCATCGGATTTTCCGCCTCTCTCGCCGCGTCGTACATCTTGAACGCCCCCCGTTCGCCCGCCATCTCGACCGAAGCCCTGTAAGCCTCCACCGCCAGCGTCTTCTGCAACTCCGCCGCGAACGCGATCGCCTCATCCGACCCATACCGCATCCCCAGCGCCGCCAGCATATCCCCTTCGGCCGTAATCCCCAGCCCCGTCCGGCGTCCCATCAGCGCCTTTTCGCGAATCTTACCCCACAGCTCCCGTTCCACCCGCCGAATATCCGCCGCCTCCGGATCCTTCTCGATCTTGGCGATGATCGAATCGACCTTCTCCAACTCAATATCGATAATGTCGTCCATCATCCGCATCGCCTTGCGCACATGCTTTTTGAACTTGGCCGTATCGAACCGCGCCTCCGGCGTAAACGGTTTGACCACATAGCTGTAGAGGTTCAGAGCCAGCAGCCGGCAGCTGTCGTACGGACACAGCGGAATCTCGCCGCACGGATTGGTCGACACCGTCCGGAACCCCAGGTCCGCATAGCAGTCGGGCACCGACTCCCGGATGATCGTATCCCAGAAGAGCACCCCCGGTTCCGCCGACTTCCAGGCATTGTGGACGATCTTTTTCCACAGCGCCGCCGCATCCACCTCGCCCGACACCATCGGCTTGTCGCCCGTGATCGGGAACTGCTGTTTGTACGGTTTTCCCTCGATCGCCGCCTGCATGAACTCGTCGTCCACCTTGATCGAGACATTCGCCCCCGTCACCTTCCCCTGCTCCAGCTTCGCGTCGATAAAGCGCTCCGCATCCGGATGCTTAATCGATAATGACAGCATCAAAGCCCCCCGTCGTCCGTCCTGCGCCACCTCGCGCGTCGAGTTCGAGTAGCGTTCCATGAACGGCACGATCCCCGTACTGGTCAAAGCCGAGTTCAGCACCGGCGAGCCCGTCGGCCGGATGTGCGACAAGTCGTGTCCCACCCCGCCGCGTCGTTTCATCAGCTGCACCTGCTCCTCGTCGATGCGGATAATCCCGCCGTACGAATCCGCCGGCGTCTCGTGTCCGATCACGAAACAGTTCGAAATCGAGGCGATCTGGAGGTCGTTCCCGATCCCGGTCATCGGCCCGCCCTGCGGCACCGCGTATTTAAAGTGGTCGAGCATCCCGTAGATCTCCTCCTCGCTCATCGGATTGGGATACTTCTCCTCGATCCGCGCCAACTCGCGGGCGATCCGGCGGTGCATCTGCTCCGGCGAACATTCGTAAATCTTGCCGAACGAGTCCTTCAGGGCATACTTGCTGACCCACACCGTCGCCGCCAGCTCGTCGCCGTTGAAGTAGTCGCGCGCGCCGGCCACGGCCTCTTCGTAGGAATATTGTTTAAGATCCTGCATGATATGTTTTGGTCTTGAATTTCGGTTTCCGGAGACAAAGGTAAGGCCCTTTCCGCCTGCCGAAATCACAGGGGCCAAAAACTTATTAACATTTAATTAATCGACTGTATATCACCCGATTAATCTTCCACCACCAGACTAACTTTCTCAACCTGACCGCCTAACGGCGGGTCGAGTTTCGAGACCTTCAACCGCAGGGCTCCCACGGCGGGAAACTCTGCCCGCAACGCCTCCACGATCCGCCCGGCGACGTGCTCGAGCAGGTGTGACGGAATCTCCATCTGCCGCCGCACGCTCTGATATACGTCCAGGTAGCTGACCGTGGTCGCGAGCTCATCTGTCCGGGCGGCCTCCGCGCTGTCGACTTCGAACCGCAGGTCTACCCGAAACCGGTTACCTACTCTCTGCTCTTCTTCGTAATGCCCGTGATAGGCGTAAAACTCCATGTTCTCCAGCTCGATCACTGTCTTTTTCATAGCTTATCTATTTGATTCTTTCCGACAAAACTATCTGTTTTTTGTATGGAATCGGGAGGGTACCGTACCTTTTCTGAAGAAAAGGTACCCAAAAGACTTTCATGATAGCTACGCTACGCCTTACGCTCCGCAGTCCTCAGTCTTCGTGATTGCTTTTGGGTCGGGGCAACGGCGCGCTTAATGAGAGTTAAACCCTATGCGCGCCGTTTGCTCCCGACCCAAAGAAAGCCCGAGAGTTGGGCCGCCGGCAGCGGGAGGATGCGCAAGCATCCGTCTGAAGTTTTTTTGGTTCTTTTTGTTCACAAAAAGAACAGTTCCAGCCGGTCATACACACAAAAACAATATCTTTGTAAGATAGAACAAAGCGAACATTCCTATGGAAAGCACCGACAAGCTGAACTTCATAGAAGAGATCATCGAGCAATCGATCGCCGCAGGCGAGCCCCGCGTCCACACCCGTTTTCCACCCGAGCCCAACGGGTATCTGCACATCGGGCATGCGAAGTCCATCTGTTTGAACTTCGGGATGGCCAGGAAATACGGCGGGAAGTGCAACTTGCGATTCGACGACACCAACCCCGTGAAAGAAGACGTCGAGTACGTCGACTCCATCAAGGAAGACATTCGGTGGCTCGGGTTCGAGTGGGCCGAAGAGCACTACGCCTCCGATTATTTCGAGCAGCTTTATGACTGGGCCGTCGAGTTGATCAAGAAAGGCCTGGCCTACGTCGACGACCAGACCCAGGAAGAGATCAGACAGGGTCGCGGAACCGTGACCCAGCCCGGCGTCGACAGCCCGTACCGGAACCGTAGCGTCGAGGAGAATCTGCGCCTGTTCGCCGAGATGCGCGACGGGAAATACAAAGACGGCGAGAAAGTCTTGCGGGCCAAAATCGACATGGGACATCCCAACATGCTCCTGCGCGACCCGCTGATGTACCGCATCATCCACGCCCATCACCATCGGACAGGCGACAAGTGGTGCATCTACCCGATGTACGACTACGCCCACGGCGAGAGCGACTCCATCGAACGCATCACCCACTCGATTTGTACGCTGGAATTCGACGTCCACCGACCGCTGTACGACTGGTTCATCGAGCAACTGGGGATCTTCCCCAGCCACCAGTACGAATTCGCGCGGCTCAACCTGACCAACACCGTGATGAGCAAGCGCAAACTGCTGCAACTGGTTAAAGAGGGATACGTCTCCGGCTGGGACGACCCTCGGATGCCCACCATCTGCGGCCTGCGGCGGCGCGGTTATACGCCGGAATCCATCCGGATGTTCGCCGAAAAGGTGGGAGTGGCCAAGCGCGACAATGTCATCGACCTGGGCTTGCTGGAGTGGTGCGTGCGCGAAGACCTGAACAAGACCGCCTTGCGTCGGATGGCCGTGCTCAACCCCCTGAAAGTCGTGATCACCAACTATCCCGAGGGACAGGTCGAACAGATCGAATGCGTCAACAACCCCGAAGACGAATCGGCCGGCCGGCGGAACGTGCCGTTCGGTCGGGAAATCTACATCGAACGCGACGACTTCATGGAAGAGCCCCCCAAGAAATTCTTCCGGCTCAGACCCGGTGGCGAAGTGCGGCTGCGGTACGGCTACCTCATCAAGTGCGACGAGGTGGTGAAAGACCCGGCCACGGGTGAAATCACGGAATTGCGCTGCACCTACGACCCCTTGTCGCTGGGCGGCGGCTCGTCCGACGGACGAAAAGTCAAGGGGATCATCCATTGGGTATCGGCCGCGCATGCCGTACCGGTCGAGGTGCGGCTGTTCGACCGCCTGTTTGCCGTTGAAAGCCCGGACGAGGTGCAGACCGAGGGCGGCTCGTTCCTCGACAACCTCAACCCGGACTCCCTGAAGACCGTACAGGCCTACTGCGAACCGGCGCTAGCGGATGCCGTCCCGGGCGACAAGTTCCAGTTCGAACGCCTGGGTTACTTCTGCGCCGACAGCGACTCGAAACCGGGCGCCCCGGTTTTCAACCGGACGGTGGGCCTCAAGGACTCGTGGGCCAAGATCGCCGCAAAATAACCGTAGGGTTATTTGTCTGACATTCTTTGTGCCGGATAGAACTGCCGCTTTCTTGTAAGAAAGCGGCGCAAAGAACTTTCGTGATAGCTACGCTACGCCTTAGGCTCCGCAGTCCTCAGTCTTCGTGAATCTGTCGGGCTGGGTTTTCTCGGCGGGGCGCTATAATGCGAGTATTACCCTAATACGCCCGCGCCGGAAAACCACAGCCCAACGAACAGTCCGAGACTTGGGCCGCCGGCAGCTTTAGGATGCGTAAGCATCCTCCAAAAGTCTTTTGGGTACCTTTTCTTCAGAAAAGGTACAGTTCCAGCCTGTCACCAAAGAGTCACAAAAAACCGCACATATATATTTACCAGAACCTAACATCGTTTTATGAGATTCAGAATTGCCCTCGCCACCCTGCTCCTCGGGATTTTCGGGACGGGAGCCCACGCCCAGGTCGAACAGCCTGTGAGCTGGCGTTTCACCGCCACCGGCCAGCAAGCCGAGATGACCGCCGACATCGACATGCCGTGGCACATGTACGACATCGGGCCGTATGACGGAGGGCCCAACGCCACCACCTTTACCTTCACCCTGCCGAACGGCGTTTCGCTCGACGGCGGCATCCAGCAGAGCCCGGCACCGACCCGCGTACACGACGAGATTTTCGGCATGGAGATCGGCTACTTCGCCCGTTCCGCGAAATTCGTGCAACGCTTCAAATTCTCCCCCCAGCTCATCGCAGCGGGTAAACCCGTCACCATCAAAGGGAACGTCGAATGGCAAGTTTGCGACGACGAGAGCTGCCTGCCCCCCACCGACGAAGACTTCACCCTCACCCTGACCCCGCCGACACCCGCAGCCGGCGAAGCACTCGACACCCTCCCCGCCGCGCTCGACCAGCCCGCCGCCGCAGATCCCGAAGGGAAGATGGTGCGCGACGAAGCCATCTTCGTGACCCCTGAAGCGACCGCCGACACCGCCGCCGTTTCCGGCGAAACCTCCTTCGCAGGGCTCGAACGGAACGAAAGCAAAAGCTTCTGGACCATCATCATCGAAGCCATCCTGTGGGGCTTTGCAGCCTTGCTGACCCCCTGCGTCTTCCCGATGGTTCCGATGACCGTCAGCTTCTTCCTGAAAGGGAGCGACAATAAGGCAAAAGGGCGCTTTATGGCCACCTTTTATGGGATTTCGATCGTCGCCCTCTACACCCTTCCCATCGCCGCCATCATCCTCATCACCTACTTCGTGGGCGGAGATTCGGTGACGGCCGACATCTTCAACTGGCTGGCCACACATTGGCTGCCGAACATTCTTTTCTTCCTGATTTTCATGATCTTCGCCGCCTCGTTCTTCGGCGCGTTCGAGATCACCATGCCCTCGAAACTCGTCAACCGGAGCGACTCCAAAGCAGACAAAGGAGGCCTCGTCGGCGTCTTTTTCATGGCCCTGACCCTCGTGCTCGTGTCATTCTCCTGCACCGGGCCGATCGTCGGAACCGTGCTCGTGAAGTCGACCCAGGGCGCGATCTGGGAACCCATCTTCACCATGCTCGCCTTCTCGGCAGCGTTTGCACTGCCCTTCACCATTTTCGCCTTCTTCCCCTCGCTGCTCAAGAACCTGCCCAAATCGGGCGGGTGGCTCAATTCGGTGAAGGTAGTTCTCGGTTTTATCGAATTGGCGCTGGGGCTCAAGTTCCTCAGTGTCGCCGACCAGACCTATCACTGGGGGCTGCTCGACCGCGAAGTCTACATCGCCCTCTGGGTCGTGATCTTCTTCCTGCTCGGTCTCTACCTGCTCGGCAAGCTGAAATTCGCCCATGACAGCGACACGAAATACGTGAGCGTGAAGCGGTTATTCCTCGCCATCATCACCTTCGCCTTTGTCGTATACCTGATCCCCGGGATGTTCGGCGCGCCGCTCAAGGCTTTGAGCGGCTATCTGCCGCCGCTCTCCACGATGGATTTCAACCTTTCGGCTTCTTCGGCGGGCGGGGTATCTGCATCCGGCGGAGGGGCGGTGTCATCGCTCGACCGCTCGAAAATCGAAGGCGGTGCGCCGAAGTACAGCGACTTCTTACATCTGCCGCACGGCTTGGAGGGATTCTTCGACTACGAACAAGGGATGGAATATGCCCGCGCAGTGGGGAAACCTGTTTTCCTCGACTTCACCGGCCACGGCTGCGTGAACTGCCGCGAGATGGAGGCCAACGTATGGAGCGATCCGACCGTGCAGAAGCTGCTGCGCGACAACTATGTGATTATCGCCCTCTACGTGGACGACAAGAAGCAGTTGCCGGAGAGCGACTGGGTGACCACCCCCGACGGGAAAGTGCGGAAGACCTTAGGCAAGATCAACGCCGCCTTCCAGATCGAACGCTTCGGGATCAACGCCCTGCCCTACTATGTGTTGCTGAACAACGACGGGAAGCCGTTGGTGACCCCTCGGTCATACGATTTGAACGTGAACGGCTTCATCAACTTTTTGGAATCCGGCCTTCAGGCCTACCGCCGCAACGCGCGGTAGCAGCAAGACACGAACAAAGAACGGGGCGAAGATTTGGGCCGACACAGCCATTCGCCCACCACGGGGCCCCACAGGGGCTTTTACTAGGGTTATCACTGCCTTATTTAAGCAGGGCCTGCCCGGCCGACGCGTTCGCGTCATGGCGGGCGGCCGTTACTATTCTTTCTTAGCCTAACCGCGCGCGACTGCTGGAGTAGGAAATCATTCAAAGTGTCTTGCGCTTTGAATAAGATTTCCGCCAGCGCGCGGACAAAGAACGGGGGTAGAGGCTGCCGCAGCAAAACGCAGTTTTGCCCGTCCACGGGACGTGGGGCCCGAGCGCAGTCCCCTCCTGTCGGACAAACGCGCGCCACGCCTTAGGAGGGAAATCGTCAAAATGTGCTGGCACGTTTTGACAAGATTTCCCCAAAGCGCGCGGACAAAGAATTGGGGCTGAGGCTGCCCATTCTGAGTGCCGGGAGGCACCGCCCGCCCGACATAAGGGCAGTACCCTCCCGTAGGACAGACGCGCGCCAACGCCTAAAGAGGGAAATCGTCAAAATGCGCTTGCGCGTTTGGACAAGATTTCCCCGGCGCGCGTAAGACAGCCTCAATCCAAAGCCGGCCGAAGCCAGCGAGGCCGGAAACGAGCATCGCGAAGTTGCAGGCCTACGCCGGGGGTGGCTCCGGCCCGAGCGGCTCAAAGAGCCGCAGGGTTTCGGCCTTGCTTTTATCCCCCGCCTCACGCTCCGCAAGACTCAAACAACAAACACTATTATTATATGGAAAAAGAAGAGACCACCCGACAGCAGAAAGTCGGCCGCCAGATACAGAAAGACCTCAGCGACATCTTTTTGAAAGAAGCCCGCCATCTCGTACAAGGCGCCATGGTCACCGTATCGAAAGTACGCGTCAGCCCCGACCTCGGCTTTGCGAAAATCTACCTCAGCGTTTTCCCCTTCGACAAAGGCGCCCCGATCCTCGCCGCCTTGCACGACCACGCCGGCACCATCCGCTTCGAACTCGGGAAACGCGTGAAAAACCAACTCCGGATCGTTCCCGAAATCGCCTTCGCCATCGATGACTCCCTGGAATACGTCGAACGCATCGAGAAACTGATTCAGGAATAACCCCACCCACACACCCAGACAACCTACCCCGGACACACCATGAAAACCACCCTGCTCGCCCCTCTCGCCTGTGGCTTAATGCTGCTTCTCGGCAACTCCTGCGGTCGTCAACCCCTCCCCTTGCCCGAAGCCGGACTGATCCCCCAGCCCGTTTCAGTCACCCGCGGAGACGGAAACTATAAACTGAAAAGCGGCATGACCGTCTCCGCCGACTCCTCCCTGGAGCCCGTAGCGAACTACCTGACCGAAGCCCTGCGGAGCTCCTCCGCCCTTCAACTCGAAACCGCCCCCGGAGCCGAAACCGGGAACATCAACCTTCACCTCGGCCTCGACGACCCGAATCCCGAAGCCTACACCCTGACCGTCGATCGCGACGGCATCGTCATCCGCGGCGCCAGTCCGCGCGGCGTAGCCATGGGTATAGCCACCCTTCGGCAACTCGTCCCCGTCGACCCGACCGACAGCCGAATCCCCTACATCACCGTCAGCGACTCCCCTCGATTCGGCTGGCGCGGCATGCACCTCGACGTCAGCCGCCACTTCTACACCGTCGACCAGGTCAAACGCTACCTCGACCTGATGGCCACCTACAAATTCAACAAATTCCACTGGCACCTGACCGACGACCAGGGGTGGCGCATCGAGATCAAACAATACCCCCTGCTGACCGACAGCGGCGCCTGGCGGAAACTGAACAGCCAGGATCGCGAATGCCTCGCCATGGCCGCCCGTGAAGACAATCCCGACATGCAGCTCCCCGCGGAACTGCTCCGCATCGAAAACGGCGACACCCTCTACGGCGGCTTCTACACCCAGTCCGACATTCGCGACATCGTCGCCTACGCCGCCGCCCGCGGCATCGACGTCATCCCCGAACTGGACATGCCCGGGCACCTGATGGGCGCCCAGCAAGGCTACCCGTGGATCACCTGCACCGGCGAATCCTCCTGGGGGAAGAGCTTCTCCTCCCCCCTCTGCCCCGGCAAAGACTCCTCCCTGATGTTCGCCAAGAACGTCTACAGCGAAGTCTTCTCCCTTTTCCCCTACGAATACGTGCATCTGGGCGCCGACGAAGTCGAAAAGACCAACTGGAAAAACTGTCCCGACTGCCAGGCCCGGATCAAGACCTACGGCCTCGCCGACGAACAGGAACTCCAGGCCTGGTTCGTTCACGACATGGAATCCCACTTCCGGTCTAACGGCAAAAAGATGATCGGCTGGGACGAGATCGTCGAAGGCGGCCTCTCGCCGACCGCCACCGTCATGTGGTGGCGCGACTGGGCCCCCGGCGCCGTGACCGCCGCCACCGCCCAAGGCAACGACGTCATCATCTGCCCCGACTTCCTGCTCTACCTCGACTTCATCGAACAAGGTCGCGACCTGAAGCGGATTTACGAGACCGAGCCCACCGCCTACCGAGCCGAATGGCACCTCACACCGAAGCAACAGGCCCGGATCCGGGGCGTACAAGGTAACGTCTGGTGCGAACGCATCCCGAGCGAACGGCGGATGCAATATCAGGTCATGCCCCGGATGCTCGCCCTGAGCGAGATGGCATGGGCCCGGCCGGAAGCCAAGAACTGGGCCGACTTCGAACAGCGGTTCGCCGCCCAGGCACCTTACCTGGATCGCCGCGGCATCAACTACCGGATACCCGACCTAACCGGCTTCAACGACCTCAACGTCTTCGCCGACACCACCGTCGTTGAAATCGAGCGCCTGCTGCCGAACATCGACGTGCGCTACACCACCGACGGCACCTTCCCCACCCTCGAATCGCCGTTGTACACCGGGCCGATCACCGTGACCGAATCGACCCATTTCATTTTCCGTCCCTTCCGGCCGGACGGCACCGCAGGCGCCATGCAACGGGCCGAATATCGGAAAGAGACCTATTCACCGGCCCAGCCCCTGCCCGACCGCAAGTTAGAGAACGGCGTCCGGATGCTCTACCACGACTTCCGGGGTCGGAAATGCGAAGAGATCGAACGGGCGAAAGCCGTGCGGAGCTACACCCTCGACAGCGTGGCGATTCCTCCGCGGATTACCGAATGGCTGGGGTTGATCTACACCGGCTACCTCGAAGCCCCCGAGAGCGGGATTTATACCTTCGAACTGATGTCCGACGACGGATCGCGGCTCTTCTTGGACGACGAGCTGCTGATCGACAACGACGGCCCTCACGGCCCTGTGACCCGCACCGCCCAGCGCGCCTTAGCCGCGGGATGGCACCGTCTTCGCGTCGAATACTTCGACATGAACAACGGCGGCGAGCTCACCTTGCGCTGGGCCACCCCGTCCGAACCGGAGCTCCACACCCTGACCGGTCTGAAGCACTGATCCGGCCTGCCGCCTCGTTCGCACCACGACAGGCAACCGAACCAAGAACCGAGGTAGAAGCTGCCATATCGATGCTGGTTTTTGTCTTATTCGGGCAGACACGGCCAAAGCATCCCGCAGGGATGCGCTCTAAAGTTTCTTTGGTTCTTTCTGTTCACAGAAAGAACAGTTCCAGCCGGGAAGTGCCTAGACCGCGCGCCACGCCTAAAGAAGCGATTCAGCGATTTCGG
>NZ_CAJTUJ010000030.1 GCF_910579375.1 uncultured Rikenella sp. | reverse complement strand
GCAATTCAGGTTCGCCCCGCCGATTTTTTTATGCGGAGTGGTCTGCTATTACTTGAATGTCACCACCAGCGGATGTTCCGCCTTGGCCGTCTCGTCCAGAATCAATTGCGTCATCGCCTCCGAGGTCGGCGCCTCGCGCTTGCTCCATGCCGCCCCCATCCGATAGGTAAACGGCTTGCCCTGCGGAATGACGGTGCTCGCCAAGAGGTGTCCCAGCCGGGTCTCTACCTTGATCTCGCAGGGGAAGACCAGACCGATGCCCGTATGCCCGTTGTCCGGGGTGTTGTCCGTGTTGAGCGGCTCCCAATAGCCTACCTTCCGGATCGGTTTGTCCAGCAGGTCGATCACCCGGCCGCCCGGCCCGCGCAGCACGACTCCCGCCGCCACCCGCAGTTCATCGAAATCGCCGGTGTACTCTTCCGTAATCCGGTTGAAGGGGGTGTGGGCATCGAGCGAAATCGTCCGCCGTTCGGTCACCGTCAAGCTGTCGACCGGGAACGGCGCATAATCCAACTGGAAAGTCACCCGTATCGGCCCGTTGTCCAGCACTTTGTAGCCGGTGAAATTGTTGCCTAGCCACAGCTTTCCTCCCTCGTACGGCGCCATGGCTCCCGCCCCGAGCGTCCGGCCGACTTTGTAGCAGTCGAGGCCTTCGCCCCGGTCGGTGTGGTAGTCGTAACCCGGCCGATACCACCGGTTGATGACCAAACTGTCAGTGTGTTTCAACCAGATGTCGATCCCGTTGCTGATTTCGCCCGTCCGTTCGAGCGCCGGCCCGTACATCCGGTAGGCGATCCGGTCGTTCTCCCAGGCGAAATCGTCCATCCGCTCCGGCACGAATCGTCCGTACGCCTGTGCCCGAAAGTCTTCCCGCATGCCGCTCTCCAACCGGTAGGTCGTCGAGCTGCGCGGCCCGACCGTCGCCTGGAAAATCAGCGACTGCGGCTCCACGCCGCCGTAATAGAGCACCTGCGACGGCAACTGTTCGCCCTTCGGCCCGATCACCACGATGTCTTCGGGCGTAATCCCCGGTAGCCGTTTCTGCACCTCTTTCCAATCGAGTTCGACCGTTTCGTCGGTTCGGTTGAGCTTCAGCGGGTTGGCGACCTTTACCTTGACGCCTCCGCAGGAGAGGCAGAGTACGAGGGCGCCCAAAAGCGGGAGTAATTTTTTCATAGGGGGTACGTATCTGAAATTTTTCGCGCAATGCGACAGGATTATCCTGACAAATATAACAAAATAAATCGGGGCTTAAAAATCAGGCTGTTTTTGCGGCTCGGGATTAGTGGCTTGTTTCGGTCGGCAGAGGAGGCCGGAGGGAAGAAGAATTTAAATTTCGTATTTTTGTCTTTTCCTGCTCCAGAGTGCCTTCGCGGCGCGGCGGAGGGAGTGGACGGACAACCAAACTCTTTTTAAAAATATGATGAAAAACTTTTTACCGACAGCGGCCGTTCTGGCTGCCGGGAGCCTGCTGTGGGGCGGCCTCTCGTCTGAACCGGCCTCCGCGAAAAACCGGAAAATCGCGCCGGTGATTACCGAAAATGTCGATTTTGTGGCCCAACAGGTCCAACTGATGGTCGATACGATGGATACGTTCAAGAATATCCCGAGTCCCCGGACGTTGAATGAGAAGGGACAGCTGGCTTTCACCACGTTGGACGACTGGACGAGCGGATTTTTCCCGGGGACGCTGTGGTACCTGTACGAGCTGACGGGAGACAGCAAGTGGCTCAAACCGGCGGTGCACTATACCGAGGGGATGGAGCGAATCAAATACTACCGGGGGAATCACGACATCGGTTTTATGATCTTCTGTTCGTTCGGCAACGGGCTGCGGCTGACGGAGAAGGAGCCTTACAAAGAGGTGATCGTAACGGCGGCCCGGACGCTGAGCGAGCGGTATCGTCCGGGGGCGGGCGTGATCCAGTCGTGGCCGCAGTGGCGCGGGTGGGACTGCCCGGTGATTATCGACAATATGATGAATCTGGAGCTACTGTTCGAGGCGACGCGGATGAGCGGCGACTCGTCGTTCTGGAAGATCGCCACCTCGCATGCCGACCAGACGATGAAGCATCACTACCGGCCGGATATGAGCTGCTACCACGTGGTGGACTACGATTCGAAAACCGGCGAGGTGCGCAGCCGGGTGACGGCGCAAGGCTATGCCGACTCATCGGCCTGGGCGCGCGGACAGGCGTGGGGGCTGTACGGCTACACGCTGTGCTACCGCTATACGCACGATCCGAAATACCTGAAACAGGCGGAGGATATCGCGAAGTTCATCTTTACGAACAAGAACCTGCCGGAGGATTTGATTCCCTATTGGGATTACGATGTGCCGAACATCGAGCGGGAGCCGCGCGACGCTTCGGCAGCGGCGGTGACGGCTTCGGCGCTCTATGAGCTCTCGACCTATGTGGGGCGCAAGCAGGGTAAAATGTATAAAAAACTGGCCGACCGGATCGTCGAAACGCTCGGTTCGCCGGCTTATCGGGCCGAATTGGGCGAGAATGGCTATTTCGTCCTGATGCACTCGACGGGCAACAAACCGGGGCCGTCGGAGGTGGATGTGCCGCTGGTCTATGCGGACTATTACTTCCTCGAAGCGCTGAAACGGAAACGGGATTTGGAAAACAAATAATCGCCGAACGGAAATGAAACGGACAAATCGGTTGCTGACGTTGCTGCTGACGGCTCTTTTCGGGGCGGCACCCCTTTCGATGCAGGCGGAGCCGGCGACTAAGGCCAAGCCCGACCTTTTGCAGAAAGCCGCTCGGCGGTACGATATGGATTCCCTCTGTCGGGAGGCGTACCGGCCTTATCCGGGGTATGCGGATCGCAATTTTTGGCAGTCGCTGCCGGAGGAGGTGAAGCGGCAGGCGGTGGCGCAGGCGGAGGCCCGGCTGGACTATGTATGGCGCAGTGTAACGGTCACTTCGTACCTCGATTTCGCCCGCAAGGGGATTCGCCGGCCCAACGACCTGCATATCGCCGAACGGTATTCGACGCTGGCCGACCTGATGTTCGGCGAGCTGATCGAGGGCAAGGGACGGTTTCTGGATCAGATCGCCGATGGGGTGTGGTCGCTGTGCGAGCAGAGTACGTGGGTGGCGACGGCGCATATCTACTGGCAGCTGAGCGGGACGGCGGTGCCGGATATCGACCGCCGCACGATCGACCTCAGCGGCGGAATGACGGCCAATACGCTCGCCTGGGCCTACTACTTCTTCAAGGAGGATCTGGGTAAATTGTCGCCCACGATTCCGCAGCGGCTGCGGGCCGAGCTGAACCGCCATACGCTGGATGTCTATCTGAATCGCGACGACATGTTCTGGCTCGGGTTCCGCGAGGGGGCGCAGGTCAATAACTGGAATCCGTGGTGCAATTTCAATGTGCTGACGACGGCATTGCTGGTCGAGGAGAATCCGGAGCGGCGGGCGGCGATCGTGAAGAAGACGATGCGGTCGGTGGATCAGTTCATCAACTTCTTCAAGCCCGACGGCGGGTGCGAAGAGGGGCCCTCGTACTGGACGCATGCGGCGGGGATGATGAACAACTATCTCGAAGTGCTGAAAGGCTATTCGCAGGGCAAAATCGACCTGTTCGGCGAGCAGCGGGTGAAAAATATCGGGCTCTACATCGCTAATGCCCATATCGACAGCCTCTATTTCGTCAATTTTGCCGACGCCGAAGCCAAGGCTTCGCCGGGGGCGTCGACGGTGTTCCGTTACGGGCGCAATATCGGCGACAGCACGATGATGCGGTTCGGGTCGTACCTCGGCACGCTGACCGGCTTTGTCGAAAATCCGCTCAGCGGAACGATGGATCAGCGGCTCAAGACGGCGTTTATCTATAAGGATATGTGTGCGGCCCAACCGGTGGCTCCGTTGTATCGGTCGGTCTGGATGGACGGCATCGAGGTGGCGGTGGCGCGAACTGAAGGCGGGAGCGCCGAGGGGTTGACGCTGGCCGCCAAGGGTGGATACAATGCCGAGAGCCATAACCACAACGACGTGGGGAGTTTTATCCTCTATGTGGACGGTCAGCCGGTGATGGTGGACGCCGGGGTGGGAACCTACACAGCGGCGACGTTCGATCACCGGCGCTACACCATCTGGATGATGCAGTCGGAGTTTCACAACCTGCCGGTTATCAACGGTTTCGGACAGAAGGACGGTGGGAGATACCGTTCGCGGAACGTAAAACATACGGATAACGGGCGGGTGATGAATTTCTCGCTGGATATGGCGGGGGCTTATCCGGCCGAGGCGGCGTGCCGCAGCTGGGTGCGCGACTACCGCTTCGACCGGCGGAGAAATACGGTCACGCTGACCGATACGTATGATTTGTCGGAGGTAAAGGGGCCGGTAGCCTTGAATTTCCTGACCTGCGGGACGGTGGTGTCGGGCCGTGGGGGAGTCGAAATCCAGAGCGGGGACAAGGCTTTGCGCATGGCATTCGACCTTTCGAAATATGAACTGACGACCGAGGCGGTGGAGCTGACCGATCCGCGGTTGTCGAACATCTGGGGCGAGCGGTTGACCCGGATTGTCCTGAAGGTCAAAGATCCGAAACGGAAGGATACCTTGCAGGTGACTTTTTTACAGCAATAATAGTGAGAGCATGAAATCGATGAAACGTTTATTGGCGGTCGCGCTGGCTGCGGTATGTATCCTGCCGGACGGCTGGGCGGCCCGGAAAAAACAGGCTGAACTGCCGAAGTCGGATCGCGAAGTGTGGGCCGAGACGGCTTATAAAATCGCTTATCCGGTGTTGTCGAATCTGGCGGCGGGGACGCTGCACGCGAATATGCCGATCGAACAGCGCGGGCCGTCGCATCCGGAGTACGGAGCCTATGGCGACCGGACGAAGTACGCCTATCTGGAGGCCTTGGGACGGACGATCTGCGGGATCGCTCCGTGGCTGGAGCTGCCGGTGGATACCACGACCCGGGACGGGAAGATGCGCAAGGAGCTCCTCGACCTCTCTATCCGGGGATTGCGGAATGCGATGGATACGACGTCGGCGGACTACATCAGTTTTGCGGTAGGGTATCAGGCGCTGGTGGATGCGGCGCACTTGGCACAGGGGTTGATGCGTGTGCCGAAAAACCTGTGGGGCGGTCTCGACGAGGCGACCCGGGAGCGGATCGTCTACGAGATGAAACAGACGCGGAAGGTGCGGCCGAATGTGAGTAACTGGCTGATGTTCACGGCGCAGATCGAAGCTTTTCTACGCTCGGTGGGCGAGGAGTACGATCAGGTGCGGGTGGACTATCCGGTGCGGCAGATGAACGCCTGGTATAAGGGCGACGGGGTCTACGGAGACGGCGAACCGTTCCACTGGGACTACTACAACAGTTTCGTCATCCAGCCGATGCTGATCGACGTGTTGGGGGTGATGGGCGACGGATTTCCGGGGTTGCGCGAACGGGTGCTGAAGCGGGCGGCGCGTTATGCGGAGGTCACCGAGCGGATGATTTCGCCCGAGGGGACGATTCCGCCGCTGGGACGGTCGTTGCAGTATCGGACGGCGGCGTTGCAGGTACTTTCTCAGATGGCCTTGCAGGATCGTCTGCCGAAGAGCCTCTCGAAAGGGCAGGTGCGGAGCGCGATGACGGCCGTCATCCGGCGCTTTTTCGAACAGCCGGGGACGTTCGACGCGAACGGCTGGCTGCGGATCGGTTTCTGTGGCGCGCAGTCGGAGATCGGTGAGGCGTACACCTGTACGGGGAGTCTCTATCTCTGTCTGACCGGTTTTCTGGCTTTAGGTTTGCCGGAGGACGATCCGTTCTGGACGGCGCCGGACGAGCCTTGGACGTCGCGACGGGCTTGGAGCGGCGAACCGTTCCCGCAGGATCACTCCATCGGGGATTGAAAACGGCGCGGGCACCTTCCGGAAGAGGGTGCCCGCGCTGCGTTTATGAGAAGATGGGGTTATCGTTCTTCCCGGATAAAGACTCCTTCGGTGGTGTAATACAGCTCCAGCCCGTTGCCGATCCCGATTTCATAGCCGCCCAACTCTTTCTCGATCTCATGTACGCGGGCCTCCGGATAGCGTCCGGCCAGGTCGTTGAGAATCGCCTGCGGAACGATCTCGTCGGGTATGATTCCGAACGGGCGGTCGATGTGTTGCCATTCGCCGGCGGCATTGAAATCGATCTCCGTACCGTCGGTCAGACGTACTTCGTAGGAGACGATGCCGTTATCTTTCTCTTGCCGGGTCCGGTTGACGGTCTGATCCGGGAAGTAGTTGCCGATGAATTGGCGGGCCGTTTGCGGCAATTTGTCGAAAGTGATGTTCTTTTCGTCGTCGCAGCTTTGAAGGCCGATCAAGGCGCCGAACAGTAGCAGACAGAGGGTTACGATACGTTTCTTCATGGTGATATGTTTGTTGGTTTTAAAATACATAGCAAATTTCGGGCCAAAGTGCGTATTTTTCCCGGATTGTCGGTCGATTGAGTCGGATGGATTTTCAACCGACCGAGCGGTATTCATTGGGTGTCATGCCAGTCAGCCGTTTGAACATCCGGCTCAGGTGTTGCGGATGCTGGAATCCGAGCTCGTAGGCGATCTGGCTCATCGTCTTGCCGGACGAGAGCAGCAGCTCTTTCACCCGATCGATCAACCTATCCTGGATGTGTTCCGACGCGGTTTTGCCGGTCAGCTTCCGGATCAGGTCGCCGAAATAGTTGGGGGACAAACAAACTTTGTCGGAAAAATACCTGACTGAAGGGAGTCCTTCGTGTTGCGGTGCATCGGTGTCGAAGTATCCGTCCAACAGCTGTTCGAAACAGGTGATTACGTCGTTGTTCACCTCGCTGCGTGTCGCGAACTGGCGGTCGTAGAAGCGCATGCAGTAGTCAAGCAGCACGCCGATGTGGGCTGTGATAAGCCGCCGGCTGTGTTTGTCGAACGGGAGGTCGAGTTCGCGGTCGATTTTCCGCATGGTGTCGAGAATCGTCTGTCGCTCCTCTTCCGAGAGGTGCAGGGCTTCGTTGGCGGCGTACGAGAAGAAGGAGTACCGCTTGATCTCCTGTCCGAGCGCGGTGCCGTGAATCAGGTCGGGGTGGAAAAGCAAGCCGTAAGCCGAGGGGCGTGCTCCCGGTATGCTGGTCACTTCGGCTACCTGTCCCGGCGCGAAGCAGATGATCGTGCCGTCCTGATAATCATAGGTTTGTCGCCCGTATTGGATGTTTCCGCACTTCACCTGTTTCAGGAAAAGGGCGTAGATGCCGTAGCTGAATCGGAGAGGATCGGGCCATTGCGTGGTTTGCGAGAGATCGACCACCGACACCAACGGATGCCGTGTCTTCAGACCGAAACATTGGTTGTAGGCCTCTATCGTGTCGATTTTCGTCGTCTCTTTCATGGTGTTCCGGATGGATTCCCTCAAAATTAATACGAATTTCTGATATGCTGTGGTGCGAAACCGGAATCGGGGTCAGAGGAACCGGATTTCGGATAAAAACGCGGGGGAAACAAGTGGGTAATTTTGCCTGTCGTGAAAACACAGCAGGGAATGAAAAGGAGAATCTTCATGGCGCTGGTAATCGTATGCGCCGCAAACAGTTCAATCGTTATGGCACAGAAAAAAATTACGCAAACTGCCGGACATACTCAATTGGGCGCGTTCGCACCCAAATTCGCGGAGCTCAACGACGATGTTCTCTTCGGGGAAGTATGGAATCGGCCGGGACTCAGCCCGCACGACCGCAGTCTGGCGACGGTGGCGGTGTTGGTCGGTAAAGGGGTGATCGATTCGTCGCTGGAGCATCACCTGCGGTTCGCTAAGGCGAACGGTGTTACGCGTACCGAAATCTCGGAGATGCTGACACACATCGCTTTTTATGCCGGATGGCCCAACGCCTGGGGAGCGTTCCGGTTCGCTAAGGAGGTCTGGGCCGACGCAACGGCCGACGAAGATGCCAAGGCAGCCTTCCAACGCGAAATGATCTTTCCGATCGGCGAACCGAACACGGCCTATGCGCAGTATTTCACGGGTAATAGCTACCTCGCCCGCATTTCAACCGACCGGATTCCGTTTGCGAATGTGACTTTCGAGCCGCGTTGCCGCAACAATTGGCACATCCATCGCGCCTCCGAGGGCGGCGGGCAGATGCTCATTGGCGTGGCCGGACGGGGATGGTATCAGGAGGAGGGAAAACCTGCCGTAGAGATTCTTCCCGGCACGGTCGTTCACATTCCGGCAGGTGTGAAACATTGGCACGGAGCGGCGGCCGACAGTTGGTTCGCGCATCTGGCTTTCGAGATTCCCGGCGAGAATCTCTCCAACGAGTGGCTCGAACCGGTAACCGATGCGGAGTATGATCGAATCGAACGGACGAAATAATAGGACGAAACGATTTATTTTAACTTTAATCAGCTTTTTTGTTATGACGGTTGTCGGACACAATGCGGCGGGAAAGACGCTCGTCGTTTATTTCTCGGCTACGGGCACGACGGCCCGCGCGGCACAACGGATCGCCCGGGAGAGGGATGCCGATCTGTATGAGATTCGGCCTGCAAAGGCCTATACGTCGGCCGATCTGGACTGGCGGAATGCGCGGTCGCGCAGCTCGGTGGAGATGAACGATCCGAAGGCGAGACCGGCTATCGCGCTCCCTGCGGCTGACGTGGCGGAGTATGAGGTGATTTATCTCGGTTATCCGATTTGGTGGGATATGGCGCCGCGGGTGGTCGAGACATTTATCGAGAGCCACGATTTGAGCGGCAAAACGATTATTCCGTTCGCCACGTCGGGGAGCAGCGGGATCGCCAACAGTGTCTCGGTGTTGCGGAAGAGGTATCCCGGTTTGAATTGGCAGGCGGGACGGCTGATGAATCGCTGACCGCTTCCGCTCTGTCCGAATGGCGGGTAAAGACACGAGGGGGCGTCCATCGATGGACGCCCCCTCCCGTATCGCAATGTCTTGGATGTACCAAGGTGTCAAATAGGCACTGTTCTAATCAACCGGTTGGCCGGCCTTGCCGACCACTTCCACGCTCCGGCGGATAAACTTCGTCAGCGCCTCTCCCTTCAGCATCCCGTTGGCCAGCAGAGCCAGATCGACCAGCTGCCCGACGATCATATTCTGAGAACCGGCATTCCGCAGAATCTCCTTGCGTTGTCCCTCGATCTCGCCGATTTTGGTTTCGATCGAAGCCCGCTTGTCTTTTTCCTCCTGCGAAATCTCCTCCTCTTTCTTGTCTTTGAGCAGTGCATTCAGAGCTGTCTTTTCTTCCTCCGCCGCCTGGAGGTCCTTGTCCAGCGGGGCCAAAGCCTCGCCGGTCGCATTCTGCGTCTCGCCCAGCACCTCGATCACCAGCGGATGGTTGCCGTTCACCACGACGTTATAGCTGTCCGGCAGCTCGCCGTAGAAACTGTACATACCGCCGCCGATTTTCGACATGTCTTTCATCCGGCGCATGAATTCGCCCTGCGTAATGACGATCGGCGCGGCAGCCGGATCCATCGCCTCGAATTGAACGTTGAAGTGGCTCTTTTCGTCGGTCGGCAGCTGCGATTCGAAGACCGGCGTCAGCAACTGCTGTTGAGCCGTCGTCAGCGCCATCGCCAACTGCTCCTCCTTCTCGATCAGTTTTTCGACCGTGTCGGCATCGACGCGCGTAAATCGCCAGTCGCTGTGTTTGTTTTCGAGGAAACCGATGAAGTGCGCCTCCAACGGACTGTCCATCACCAGCACGTCGTACCCCTTGCCCCGAGCTGCCTCGATAAAGCTGTGCTGCGCCACCGGATCGTTGCTGTACAGGTGGACGATCTTGCCGTTCTTGTCCGTCTGGCTGCCCTTGATGACCTCGGCATACTCGTCGAGCGTGAAATATTTCCCCTCCGTATTCTTCAGCAGGGTGAACTCTCCGGCCCGTTCGCCGAATTTCTCTTCGCTGACGATCCCGTACTGGATGAAGAGCTTCAGGTCGTCCCACTTTGCCTCATAGTCCTGCCGCCCGTTTTTGAACAGGTCGGCCAGCCGATCGGCTACCTTTTTGGTGATGTAACCCGAGATTTTCTTCACGTTGCTGTCGCTCTGCAAGTAGCTCCGCGACACGTTGAGCGGAATGTCCGGCGAGTCGATCACCCCGTGCAGCAGGGTGAGGAAGTCCGGCACGATCCCCTCTACCGAGTCGGTCACATAGACCTGGTTCGAGTAGAGCTGGATCTTGTTCTTCTGCACCTCGAAGTTGTTCTTGATCTTCGGGAAGTAGAGAATCCCGGTCAGGTTGAAGGGATAATCGACATTCAGGTGGATGTGGAACAGCGGGTCTTCCGCCATCGGATAGAGTTTGCGGTAGAACTCGTCGTACTGCTCCGCCGTAATCTCCGTCGGTTTCTGCATCCACAGCGGATGGGTGTCGTTGATGATGTTGTCCCGATCCGTGTCGACCTGTTTACCATCCTTCCACTCCTGCACCTTGCCGAAAGCGATCGGCACCGGCAGGAACGAGCAATATTTCTTCAGCAACGCTTCGATCCGGGCCCGTTCGGCGAATTCGCTGCTGTCGTCGGAGAGGTAGAGTACGATCTCTGTCCCTCGCTCCGCCTTTTCGGCCGGTTCGAGCGTATAGTTCGGCGTGCCGTCGCACGTCCACTTCACCGCCTGTGCCCCCTCCTTGTACGATTTGGTGATGACCTCGACCTTCGACGCCACCATAAAAGCGGAGTAGAACCCCAGACCGAAATGTCCGATAATCCCGCTCTGGTTTTCGTACTTCTTCATGAACTCCTCGGCCCCCGAGAAGGCGATCTGGTTGATGTATTTGTCGACCTCCTCTTCGGTCATCCCGATCCCGTGATCCGAGACGGTCAGTTTTTTGCCCTTGTCGTCCAACTCCACACGGATCGTCAGGTCGCCCAACTCGCCGTTGAACTCGCCCATCGAGCTCAGCGCCTTGAGTTTGGTCGTGGCGTCGACGGCATTGGAAATCAGCTCGCGCAGGAAGATCTCGTGATCGGAATAGAGAAATTTTTTGATAATCGGAAAAATGTTCTCGGTCGTCACACCGATTTTACCTTGTTGCATATCGTGATATTGGTTTTTGATTACGAATCCTTTGAAAATCGCCGTCCGGCTTCGTACAACTCTTGTGCCAAGCCCCGAAATGGCAGGCCCGTCGGACAAACTGTCAGGCCGGGTGTCATCCCACGACCCGTTCGCCCGCCTCGATCCGTTCCACCCACGGTCGAATCCCGGCCCAGGTCTCGGCCGGCAGATCGGCTCCGATCACCTCGATACTTTTGCTCGATACCACCGCGCCCAGCTCGCCGCACTGCCGGAGCGACAGACCGCGCGTCCAACCGTGCAGAAAAGCAGCGGCATAGAGATCGCCGGCTCCGGTCTTATCCACCGGGTGTGCCTCGATGATGCCGATCCGGCAGCGTTCCCAGCCCCGGGCGATCCACGATCCTTCGGGCCCGACTTTGACCACGACCGTTCCACACCGTCCTGCCAGCTGTTCGAGCGCCTGCTCCGGCACGTCGGTGTCGGTCAGCGCAGCCGCCTCGTCCTCGTTGGCAAACAACAGGTCGACATACTGATCGATCAGCCGGTCGGCAAACTGCCGGAACTCCCGAATCACGGTAAAGCTGGCGGCATCCAGTGCCACGAGGAGTCCCGCCTCGTGCGCTGCTTGCATGGCGGGTTCGATCACGTCGGGCGAGTTGAGCAGATAGCCTTCGACAAAAAAGACTTCCCGACCCTGTAAATATTGACTTGCCAGATGTCGGGTGTCGACCTCCAGCGCCGCTCCCAGGTAGGTCAGCATGGTGCGTTCGCCGTCCGGCAGAATCAGCGAAATACACTTTCCGGAAGGAGTCTTTTCGGAAACGCCGACCAACGATTCAACCCCCTTTGCCTGCTGGCATCGACAGAAAGTCTCACCGGTCTCATCGCGACCGACATGGCCGATAAAAGCGCTCCGCGACCCGAGCATAGCCGCTCCGGCCACCATATTCGCGGCCGAACCGCCCGCCGCCAGTTTCCTCGGCAACGAAGCGATCCGCTCCATCAGGCGGTGATGCTGTTTGTTGTCGATCAGATACATACCGCCCCGTTCGACGCCGAGGTCGTGCAGGATGGTTTCGTCGGGAATCTGAACCAGGATGTCGGTCAGCGCGTTCCCCATTCCTATAATTGCCATTCAGGTAAAAAGTTACGGTTTTTCGAAGTGCATACGGTCTTTCACGGAGGCCCACCTGCCGCCCCACTGCCATCCGAGCCGGCGAAAGAGCCGCACGACCGCCGATGTGTCGCTCAGTGTCCCGGGCGTCTTCAAATCATAGTCTCCTCCGGCCGGAATGATTCGTCCGTTGCGCAGCAGGGCGGGGTTCTGGTAGGGATTGATATCGATTGCCCGGCCGTAGGAGTGGGCGGAGAGCTGCCGGGTTTTGAACGTGGCTTTGGGCCGGTAATGAAATCCGTATGTGTTGTTCAGGGTGTCCATCGAGGTGCCGTTGTTCGGTCGGTCGAAGCGGACGGGGATAACGCTTTCGACAGGAAAGCGGGAGGCTTTCACGGTCCGGAAAATCTGCCGCACGTCATTGACAAGCTCTCGGTGTACGACGATCTGCCCTCGGTGCAACCGCCGGTCGAACGAATAGTATTCGACGTCTACCAACGCGAGTGTCTGGCGAATACTATCCGGTGCTGTCGTACCGGCCAGCGCCTGGTCGAGGGTCTGTCGCGAATCGACGATCACGCTGTCGGCCGGTTCGGCCACGGTGCAGGTCAGGGCTAGCAGCACGGCAAGCAACATGGTTCTAAGCAAAAACGGGTTAAGGAGGATTTTCGGCTAAAGATAGAGTTTTTTCGCGGTGCGGCGATTTTAATTTTTGATAATTGCGAAAATGGTGTACTTTTGTGGTCGGTTTATGAGCGGGGTGTAGCTCAGCCCGGTTAGAGTACTCGTCTGGGGGGCGAGTGGTCGCAAGTTCGAATCTTGTCACCCCGACAATTGATTTTCAGTCATTTGGATGTACTTTCAAGTGGCTGATTTTCTTTTTGGGGGAACACAAAGCTGGCGGATAGGTGTTGTCAATACCTCTCTGCAAGGTTAGAAAAACGCCTCAATAATCAATCCGACGTGTGTCTATTACTATAATAGATACAGAATCATAATAGAGAGCAATAGCCCCTATTGCGAAAAGCCAGCCCCAACCGACAGATACGACTATCAGTAATATGTTCCTTAGATTGCGGAAAACGTAGATTAGAAGAGCCAAGATAAGAAAACCGGCTATGCAAACAGCCAATATACTATCGGTTTTAATCTGGTTGGCATTAGCAACAGCTATAACCGGTCCTCCTATAATATGAATATCTAAGTTCCCATTGATAGCCTCCGTCTCAGCTTTTGCATTGCCAAGCATTGCTACAAGAAAAGAATTATTCTCTGACTCATGGGCACCGAATGCTGATTCCAAAATCACTATGGCCTTCTTGCTATCCGGTGATAAAATATATCCATCGTATGTTTCAAATTCTATAGACATACCAGCCTGTTTCAATCTCTCAAGTATGGGATTGAACAGATTTAAGGGATCTCTGGATATATTAGAGACTAACACATTAGATGACGGAAACAACAGGGACTGTTTGTCCTCCGAAATCTGTGACTCCACATAATTTGGATCGCTTAACAAGCTATCAATCCTTTCATAATCCCTGTCAGTAAGATAGTAAGGAACGTTGGCATATACTTCATCCGCTATGCCAAGCATCTTATCCATATCTATCTCTTTCATTATATCCTTTATATAATGAAGTGAATCACTAGCTTCAACCTTCTCAACAAAGGTTTCAACTCCATCTGCCAGTTCTTGTGGATCGACGTTAACTGTATCTTTTGTAGAAATTATTGCATATATCTTATTGGCACCTGAAACATCCTGATAAACAGACAATGCAGTTTGATTCTTCTCGTCAAGAGGTAAAAAATCTGATATATCTTCCTTGTACGAGAGAGACAGTATTGACAGAATAAGAACTGTTGTCAATATGAGGAATATTCCCCATGCCAGTAATGGGGACCTTTTGAAAAAGTCATAAATATGGAGTATCAATCTATTCATTGAAAGGATATTGCATTTGAACGAGAGTTAATTGGATTGGCATAAATGCCAAGGAATATATCCACAAGGATATCCAATTCACACCCTTCATAGGTTGATAGTTCTTTTAGTCTCTTACAAAATGCTTCTTGTTGCGCTGGCGTATATCTATCAGAATAACGTTTGATACCATATCTTATATCAAATGCGATATAATTGTTTGGGTGTAAATGGTAGGCTGCATTTATCCGCTTATCAATTAGGCACGCCACAGCTTTGACATACTCCTGCTTAGTCATCGACTCCAACAATTGTAACTCATCAATGTTTATTGGTTCACATATTTCTATATGGACATGTCCCTTGTCGGCTACAATACCGGTAAGAATACTATTCAAGTCCTCTCCCGGTTTCTTTACATATTTAGTAAAGCGAGATTCGTAAAGCTCAAGAGCCTTTAAGATGTCGCAGGTTTCCCATTCATAAGAAATTGATATTGGTGCTATATTCAGTTCCGATAGAGCTTTAAGTTTGTCATTAGGAAGACTGCTGCCAAACATTCGTATCAGTCCGGGTTCAGTATGATCAATCCCATCTTTTGTCCGCCCATTACGCTGAGCAATCCATACAGATTGATGTTTATCAGTGATTGTATGGCGAATATACTCGGAATTAAGGAGGGAGGACTGATAGAAATCCTTTAGATTTTCTCCACGTTCAACCTTAAACATTTTATTGGATTTTCCTATGTCAATAACCAAAGGATGACACATGAGATTGGCTCCAAATGTAATCTCTGATGTCTCATGTCCATTGATGTGCAGCACATACTGAAGAAGACTTGAATCGAGCATTATATCTCGATGATTAGATACAAATAAGTATCTTTTGTTTTTATCAAGCTTGTCAATACCATTGTATGAGAACGAGGTCATACTTCTTTTTATGACTTGTTCGTTGACAATTGACATTACTTCATGCTGGAACTGGTAAATCGTCTCTATGTCACGTATATGTCGCCTAACATTCTCTATATTCTCATTTGGAAAAACATAGGAGGCAATAAGAGGAAATAGTTCACTATCAGCAATGCGATTCATAGCTGATGGAATCTCCTCATTATAATATGGTCTTATGTCGTCAAATTTAGATGTATCCATTATTACTTCTTTCGGCGATTGTCAATAAATTTTATCGGTTTCCTGTTGTTTGCCGGATTATTAATTTTATTGACATCCTCTGGTGATAGAATCTCTACGATAGGAGCAACTCGAATACGAGACCTGAAACGGTCTTTGAGGTCTTTGATTACGTCAATGGGTAGTGGGGTTGCAACACCAACCTTCACGACGACTTCGTCGGTGCCGGCAGAACTGTTTTGTACCACAACTACATAATTGACGACATAAGGAGTATTATCGAGGACATCATTGATAGCCGGAGGATATATCGTAGTACCCTTTAATTTAATCATGTTGTTTTTTCTCCCGACAAGAGGTGTAAGTCTATATGAGTAACGTCCACAGTCGCATCTGTCTGTGATTTTGCTACTCATATCACCGGTTCGGAAACGTAGCAAAGGCATACCCTCGACACCAAGAGTTGTCACAACGACCTCGCCTACTTCTCCGGCTTTCACCGGTTTGCTGTCATCACCAATGATCTCTACAATGATAAGTTCGGGATGCACGTGACCACCACAACCGTTTGGACATTCCGAAAAAGTGGCTCCCATTTCAGTAGATGAGTATGTCGCATAAAGTTCCACATCCCATTTCTCTTTAATGCGAGAGCCAAGAAGATTCAAACTGAAATCCTGTTCCCTCAGTCCTTCTCCAATTCCGATAATACGTTTTATGCTTGAATTTCTATAGTCGATATTATGTTGTTCAGCATATTCAATGAGGCGAAGAATAAATGATGGGACACACATCAAAGTATCCGGTTTCAAACGGTTGATTGTATCCCATTGAAGTTCAGGCATACCATTGCCCACGCGGATAACACTTGCTCCAAGTTTCCTGATTCCAAGGAAATATGCAAGTCCAGCCATGAACCGCTTGTCAAGTGTAGTCATAAGCTGAACGATATTGCCCGGTTTCAAGCCGGCACATTCAAATGATTTCTTTTCATTGTATGCAAGACGTTCAAGGTCACTGTCTGTGCATCCAAAGGTAACCGGGTCGCCAAGTGTGCCGGATGTTGTGATATAATCAATAATCTTGTCCGCCGGAACGCACAGAAATTCCTGATTATGAAGCTGCAAATCTTTCTTTTCAGTGAAAGGAAGATTTATAAGGTCGTCAACAGTCTGAATATCTGCTATATTGATATTCTTTTCTTTGAACATTCGCTGATAAAACGGCGAATGTTCGGATAAATAGAGCAATGCATCTTTTAACTTTTCATTTTGAAAAGTCTTTATTTCTTCTGCCGTGCAAAACTCTATGTCTTGATTCGAGTCTGTCATTTGAATATATTTCTGAGCCAGTTAATAAAATCCTCTTTCCATGCTATAACCTCCAGTGTGGTTTTCTCCGGGGTGGCTCCAAATCCATGGCCACCGGTTTTGAATTGCACATACTTATGGGGGACATTCATCGCTGTCATGGCAGAGTCAAGGAGTTCTGAATTGTGATAGTCAACAATAGGGTCGTCCACACAATTCATCAAATATGTCAGAGGCATATCAACGCGCACATGTCTTTCAAGAGATAAAGAATCCTTCATCTCTTTACTGATTGATTTACCTTCACCCAGCAGACCACGACATGAACGCTTATGGGTCGATTTATCAACGAGCGACACAACAGGATAAATAGGAGCTATAAAACTCGGCTTTAAGGATAGATCGGGGTGGACACCCAATTGAGAAAGCACATCACTGTCAAAAAAAAGTCCTGACATTGCCGTAAGATGCCCACCGGCAGAAAATCCCATAACACCTAATTTCTCCGGATCAATTCCATATTTACCCGCGTTTTCTCGAACTAACTGGATACTGCGTTGCACATCTTGAAGCATGTCGGGATAGCGATTGCCCCGGGCTATAAGGCGATAATGAGTTATGAATCCGGTAATGCCACCAACACGATACTCCAGTACAAAAGCAGATATTCCATTTGATTGAAGCCACTCTGCCACTCCGACACCTTCAGTTTTCTTATCCAGCCAAAAATAGCTTCCACCGGGACAAACAATACAAGCAATATGGTTATTACCTTTTGCAAGATATGGTGTCAATTTTACATTTGCCTTACAATCCGTTCCATCCCAAATGTTTATAGGTTGGGATATTGGCTGAGCGATTGCTACTCGAATTGAGCAAAGCGGAATTGTAATTAGTATTTTAATTCTTTTGTGCATTATTGATCTGATTTACTAAAGTGTTAGTCCCCCAAATGGCTTCTGAGGTATTGATCGCGGTCAATGGTACACCGCAGATGCCATGAAGGTTTATGTTCTGGCCAGTAAGAAGAAGATTCTTAACTTTGGTATAAACAGGAAGTTGTGAGAATATGAGATTCTCACAGTCTTTGCGATAACCGAATATCGTCCCCTCTTTCGTATGATAATAATCACGTACAGTTAGTGGACTGGCAGCATATACATTGGCAACCATCTTTTGAAATCTGGGAAAGACATTTCCAAGTTTATCTAAGATCTTGTTAACACATTGATGTTATTTTAGTTCCCGATGAATGTGCTGAAATCATCTGTCATATACATAAGGCAATGGAGCGTCTTGCTCCTATGGGTGATGATTATAGAAGAAGTCTTTGGTTTGAGGTCAAGTGCAAGAGGTGGGAGTGGTACTGCTTGTCGGTATCTACCTATAAGAACCGTCATTATCTTTACATCACCGGAGATCCACATGACCATCATATATTCTGTGATAAGGAAGATTGTAATTCTCATCGCTGGTTCTTCGAAGATATGCTAATTGGAATATTCTCAAAAATAGAGAAATATGTTGTCGGGCT
>NZ_CAJTUJ010000029.1 GCF_910579375.1 uncultured Rikenella sp. | reverse complement strand
TTAGCTACAAGAGGGTACTGCGCTCGGGCCGCGCGGGCCCCACGTCCCGTGGACGGGCGAAACTGCGTTTCGCTGCGGCAGCCTCTACCCCAACAACTAACGACCGCCTCAGCCTCGTTCTTTGCCCGCGCGCTGGCGGAAACTTATTCAAACGCGCATCACGCGTTTGAATGATTTCCTTTTCCAGCAGTCGCGCGCGGATAGGCTTTGAACTGCCTTTGCTCAATTCTTTTTTCGCGCGCCACCGCCTAAAGAAACCGTACCTCTACCCCCAAAATTGCCCGCAACAAATCCTGATTATCCCCACTTTTTCACAAAATCATCGCACGAATTCCCAATTTGGCCGCTAATTTGATAGACTAATTGATTAACTTACCCCCCTGAACAGATTTATCACCCACCTCAAAAATCGACCTATTTTACTGATCCGCAACGGACTATGGAAATCGTTATCCTTTTCTTACTCCTCCTCCTGAACGGCATTTTCGCCATGTATGAAATTGCGCTGATCTCCAGCAGCCGGGCACGCCTGCAAAGCGAAACGGCCCGAGGAAGCAGACGGGCGGCCAGAACCCTCGAACTGCTGGACGATCCGGAAACCATCCTCTCGACCATCCAGATAGGAATCACCCTGATCGGTATCGTTTCCGGGGCATTCGGCGGCGTCGCTCTGGCCGACGATGTCGAACCGTGGTTCGCCCGGGTCTCCTTTTTAGCTCCCTATGCCCGCGACTTGTCGCTGATTACCGTGGTCGGGCTGATTACCTATTTCTCGTTGATTATCGGCGAATTAGTCCCGAAATCCATCGCGCTGGGCAACCCCGAACGAATCGCCATGATGCTCACCCCCATGATGTGCGGCCTGACACGCATCTCGTATCCGTTCGTCTGGATGCTGAGCGTCTCCACCAAACTGGTCAATAAAATCCTCGGCGTACGAACCAGCAAAGAACGTTCGCTCAACGAGGAAGAGATCAAAATGATTCTCCGGCAAAGCACCGAACAGGGATTGCTGGAAAAAGAGGAGACCGAAATGATTCGCGACGTCTTCCGCTTTACGGACAAACACGCCAAAGAGCTCAAGACGCATCGCAAAGACGTCGTCTATCTCTTCGCCGGGCAGGGCAGGGAAGAGGTCATCGACACGATTTCCGAAGCGCCCCATACGCGCTATCTGCTGTGCGGCGACTCCACTTCGGACATCATCGGTATGGTTTCGGTCAAAGACATCATCGGCCTGCTCCGTCGGAATGCCCGTTTCGACCTGCGCTCGATCGCCGTCGAACCGTTGCTGATTCCGGAAAACCTCTCGGCACAACGCGTGCTCGATCTGTTCAAGCAACACAAATGCAGTTTCGGAGTGGTTATCAGCGAATACGGTGTCGTGGAGGGGGTGATTACGCTGAACGACCTGGCGGAAAGCATTCTGGGCGAGATTCCGGATGAAGACGGAACCTGCGACGATCCGGCCTATGTCGTGCAGGAGGACGGTTCCGTGCTGGTAGACGGCACGTACAGTGTGGATGATTTTATGGAAGAGATGGGTATCGTAGCCTGCGACGAGCTGCAAAAAGAGGATTTCGATACCCTGAGCGGCCTCTCTATGTTCCTGTTGGGCCGAATTCCGGAGACGGGCGACCGCTTCGATTATCGCCACCTCTCGTTCGAAATCGTACAGATGAATGCGAGCTGCGTGGCCAAACTGCGGGTCACGAATCGGGAAAAGGCGGCAACGGAGACGGCCGACCGCTAAATCCGCTATTGCTTCAACCGTGCCTGAACATACGCCACAAACTCCTGCGGCTGCGTGCAACTGAAGACATATTTTTTCTGCCGCGTCCGGACGAGAACCAAGTGCGTCAACTCCGTGGCATACATCGTATAACGGCCCAGCGTCTTATTTTTGAATCGACCTAAATAGCCGCCCGCTCCACCGCTCCCGAACGTCCGTATCGAACCGTCGATATAAGATTTCGAAATCGGAGCCACGCTGGTCACCTCGCTCAACGGAATCTCCAGCGCGCCGAACAAGCGGCTGACAGCTATCTTTTCCCCGTCTACCTTCAGACGTATCGGCATATAGCCCAACACCACCAAAAAGGAGACCAGAAAAAACGAGAAACAACAGATACTTCAACCAAAGCACCTCTGTCGGCCACCCGAACGATTCCAAATGGAAACCCACTCCAACTAAAACAAGCAAAAACACAAGAGTCATCGCCCACACTGCACCGCTCCAATGAAACGGCAACGAGATGTTACGATTTTCCATAGTTTATCCGATTTAATGCTAAAGATGGATCACCTCGTCGTACGCCGCCGCAGCCGCCTCCATCACCCCCTCCGACATCGTCGGGTGGGCATGGATCGTGCGGATAACGTCTTCCGCCTTCGCCCCTAAAATCAACCCTAAGGCCGGTTCGGCCACCATCTCCGTGACATTCAGCCCGAACAGGTGCGCCCCCAGCAACCGATCGGTCTCGGCATCGAAAATCAGCTTCACCATCCCGTCCCGGTTCCCCGCCGCCGTCGCCTTGCCCGAAGCCGTGTAGGGAAAACGCCCCACACGCACAGTATATCCTCGCTCCGTCGCCTGTGCCTCGGTCAGCCCCACCGACGCGACCTCCGGCGTCGTGTAGATGCACGACGGCACCACGGCATAATCCACTGCCTCCGGCGTAAGACCCGCAATAAACTCCGCACAATGGATCGCCTCGGCCGTCGCCACATGGGCCAATGCCGGCGTCGGTATCAAATCCCCGATGGCATAAACCCCCTCGACCGAAGTCCGATAGTGCTCGTCCACAATGACTTTCCCCCGCTCAATCCGCACCCCCGCCGCCTCCAATCCGATCCCCTCCGTATTGGCCGCAATCCCCACCGCCGACAGAACCACTTCCGTCTCCAACACCTGCTCGCCCTTCTTCCCCGCCACGCTCACCCGGCACAGCCCGGCCGCTTCGTCCACTGCTACCTGTTTGACTTCCGTCGCAGTCATCACCGCGATTTTCGCCTTGCGGAACGCCCGCTCCAGGAGTTTCGAGATCTCCTCGTCCTCCAGCGGCGCCAGTGTCGGAGCATACTCAACCACCGTAACCCGCACGCCCAGCGTCGCGAAGAATGTGGCGAACTCCGCTCCGATCGCTCCCGACCCGATCACGACCATCGACTCCGGCAGCTTCGTCAAGGTCAAAGCCTGACGCGAGGTGATCACCCGCCGGCCGTCCACCGGTATCGACGGAAACTCCCGCGGCCTCGCCCCCGTCGCCAGAATGATATGCCGAGCCCCATAAGTAGCCGTAGTCCCGTCCTCCGCCGTGACCGCCACCGTATGCGGCACGTCAGTCAAAGAGCCCGTCCCGACCAGAACATCCACCTTATTTTTCTTGAGCAGGAAGTCGATCCCTTTGCTCATCTGTTCGGCCACGCCCCGGCTGCGCGCCACCATCGCCGCCAAATCAGGCCTTACCGCTCCTTCAGCGATATCGACTCCGTATTCCGCCGCATGGGAAGCGTAACGAAACACCTCCGCACTCTTCAAAAGCGCCTTCGTGGGAATACAGCCCCAATTGAGACACGTCCCTCCCAGCTCTGCCCGTTCGACCACCGCCGTCCGCAACCCCAGCTGCGCACACCGGATCGCCGCCGCATATCCCCCCGGCCCGCTGCCGATCACCATCACGTCGTATGACATTTCCATGCTGTTCCGTATGTATTATTTCGGTAAAATATTCTGTTTCGACCGCGGATTGTAGAGCGGATTGATCTCGAACTTGCGTTTGCGCTTCGGCACCTCGTCCAGATAGTCCGGCCGCCGCCTGTACACCTCGCTGTAGTCGAAATAGTATCCCTTGTCTTTCCGCCCGGGACGGCTCCCGTCGTCCGGCATGTTGTAGACCGGCGCGTACTCCACGTTCCGCGTCAAAATAATGAGCTTCGTGAACCGGGCTCCGATCAGGTTCAGCACATCCTGCGCATCGCGCATATAGATCACATACCACGGCGACTCCTCGCGCAGCCCCGTCCCCGTCGACCGGATCGCCTCCAGAATGCCTCGGATCTTGAACATCTGCGCCGCCGCGCGCTCCGGCTCGTCCAGCATCCGGTAGGCGAAAGCCAGAACGTTCAGATCCCGCATACTGAAAGGCTCCTCACGCAGAATTTCGCGCGCAAAACCCACGATACACCGATAGTCCTCCGCCTCCAGGCGCGTCTTCTTGCCGAACGCCTGCTCCAGGCTGTCCGCATACGGCGAACTCAGCAACGGTTTGTAGCCCGTCTGTTCCGAGTAGCCGTAATAGAGGTATCGGAAATCCTCGACCGTCAGCGTCGTATCGCCCCGTTCGTACCGTCCGAAGAGCCGCGGATAGTAGTACGGCGAAGCGATATCCGCCGTCTCGGCCACAATCCGCCGATAGTCCAGCGCCGCAACCCCTATCGTGTCCGCCTGCTGCGCCTCCGCCGTCCCGAAAACGAACAACAAGAGCCCTGCCCAGAATTTTCGCATACCTCTTTTCTCTTAAGAAAAATCCCCTACAATCCGTACCGGTCGATCTGGGCCTTGATTTTCGCCAACAGCCCCTCGCTCGCCGGCACGAGCGGCAACCGCAAGTTATTTCCCATCAGCCCTTTGATCGCCAAAGCCCCCTTGGCCCCCACCGGATTCCCTTCGGCAAAGAGCAAATCGGTCACCTCGTGCAACGTCAGGTTCAGCGGCGCCGCATCCGCGATATTTCCCACCATCGTCGCATGGATCATGCACGAGAAGGTATCTGGAAAGACATTCGCCGCCACCGAAATCACCCCGTCGCCTCCCATAGCCACCAGCGCCATCGCCAGGTTGTCGTCGCCCGAAAGGACGAAAAAGCCCTCCGGCCGATCGCGCAGGATATAAGCCGCCTGCGACAGGTTCCCCGACGCCTCCTTGACGGCAATCGCCCGCCCCGGAAAAGCATGCGCCAGCTTCAAGGTAGTTTCTGCCGTCATATTGACCCCCGTCCGGCCCGGCACGTTATACAAGATGACCGGCAGCGGCGCCGCCTCCAGAATCGCGCTGAAATGGGCATACAGCCCTGCCTGATTCGGTTTGTTGTAGTAAGGTGTCACGGAAAGAATCGCGCTCACCCCCTCCAGGTCGAACGTCTGCATCGTCCGGATCACCTCCGCCGTGTTATTCCCCCCGATCCCCACCACGATCGGCAAATTGCCCGGATTGTGAGCCACACAGTGCCGCACGACACGGTGCCGCTCCTCCGCCGTCATCGTGGCCGGTTCGCCCGTCGTTCCCAGCACCACCAAATAATCGACCCCGCCCGTCGTCACATGTTCGATCAACGCTGTCAGTGCCGGAAAATCGACCGCTCCGCCTTCGGTAAACGGCGTCACCAGTGCGACGCCTACGCCTTTCAATTGAAGTGACATGATATTTCTGAAAAAAATGGTAATACGGCAAAGTTACGCTTATTCCCCGGGGATTGCACCCGGCTTCCGGAATTTCAACTAAAAGAGCGTCGTTTGTTGAATTTTTAACATCTCTCCTCCGATCATCTCCATAAACTCCTCCTCCGAAATAATCCGCACCCCGAGCTTCGTCGCCGTCTCCAGCTTTTTCGGCCCGATGCCCGAACCGGCCAGCAAATAGTCGGTCGCCTTCGACACGCTGCTCTGATTCGTCCCCCCGTGCAGCTCGATCAACTCCTTCAGTTCCGGTCGCGAATGGAGGTCGAACGTTCCGGAAATCACGATCTTCTTCCCGGCCAGCGCCTCCGACAGTCTGGCCCGCTCCACCGCCTGCAACTGCACCCCAGCCCGCCGCAACCGGTCGATCATCTCTACATTCCGCCGGTCGGCGAAGTAGGCGAGAATGCTGTCCGCGATCTTTCCCCCGACCTCCTCCACCTCCAGCAGCTCCTCGCGCGAAGCGGTCATCAGGGCGTTGATCGAAGGGATCGCCGCCGCCAGCTTCCGGGCCGTCGTCTCGCCCACATACCGGATTCCGATAGCGAACAACACCCGGGCATAAGGCACCTCGACCGATCCGGCGATATTTCCGACGATATTTTCCGCCGACTTCCGCCCCAGGCGCTCCAGCGGCACCAGATGCTCGACCTCCAGGTCGTACAGGTTGGCGATATCGCCCAGCAGTCCGTTGTTGTACAAGAGCTGCACCGTCTCGTCTCCCAGCCCCTCGATATTCATCGCCTTGCGCGAAATGTAGTGTACGATCCGCCCCACGATCTGCGGCGGACATCCCGTGGCGTTCGGACAATAGTGTTTCGCCTCGTCCTCCTCCCTGACCAGCGGCGTCCCGCACTCCGGACAGTGCGTAATATACCGGAACGGCACGCTCTCCGCCGGCCGCTGCGCCAGATCGACCCCGACGATCTTCGGAATGATCTCGCCCCCCTTTTCGACCCGCACCGCATCGCCCACCCGGATATCCAGCAGTTCGATCTGCTCGGCATTGTGCAGCGACGCCCGCCGAACCGTCGTCCCGGCCAGCCGCACCGGCTCCAGATTGGCCACCGGCGTAATGGCTCCCGTCCGTCCGACCTGAAAATCGACCGACACGAGCCGCGTCACCGCCTGCTCCGCCTTGAACTTATAAGCCACCGCCCACCGCGGCGCCTTGGCCGTCGCCCCCAGGTCGCGCTGCAACCGGGTGCTGTCCACCTTGATCACCGCCCCGTCCGTCTCGTAAGGCAGCTCGTGCCGGGCCTTGTCCCAATGCCGGATGTAGGCCATAATCTCCTCCGCCGACCGGCACAACTGCACTGCCGAAGAGGTCTTGAAGCCCCACTCCCGCAACTTTTGCAACGTTTCGTAATGCGACGCCGCCACCGGCGCGTCCGCCTGTACGGCATAGAGCACGGCATCGAGCCCCCGCTTCGCCACGACGGCCGAGTTCTGTTGTTTGAGCGTTCCGGCGGCCGCGTTTCGCGGATTGGCGAACGGCTCCTCACCGATATCGGCCCGCTCGGCATTGAGCCGCTCGAAACTCTCGTGGGGCATATAAATCTCGCCCCGCACCTCCATATACGCCGGCCATCCGCCGCCCTGCAACGACATCGGGATGCTGCGGATCGTCCGCACGTTGGCCGACACATCGTCGCCCTGCGTCCCGTCGCCCCGCGTCACGGCCCGCACGAACCGCCCGTTTTCATACGTCAGCGAAATCGCCGTCCCGTCGAACTTCAGTTCGCAACAGTATGCCGTCGGCACCGCGGTCTCCCTGTCGACCCGCGCGATGAAGTCGCGCACCTCCTCCTCGGAGTAGGTGTTGGCCAGCGACAACATCGGATATCGGTGGGCCACCTGCTGGAACTCCCGGGTCAGGTCGCTCCCCACGCGATGCGTCGGCGAATTGGGGTCGGCGAACTCCGGGTGCGCAGCCTCCAGAGCGGCCAGTTCGGCCATCATCCGGTCGTACTCGCGGTCTTCGGCCGCCGGCGCATTCCGTACATAATAATCATAGTTCAGCCGGTCGAGCACCCGACGCAAATGGTCTATTTTTTGCTTCGTATTGTTCATAGGTAGAGAAAAACGGTTTCGTGCAACCGCCCCAAGCGGCTTCCAAAGATATAACAATCGCACGACGAAAGAAAAACAACCGGACTATTCTGCGGTTTTAATTTTTGTTTTATACTTGCAGAAAATTTCCAACGACCAGAGACTACCTGCGAAACACTATGGCTACCAAAGCGGGAAACGCGAAAAAACGCGTGATTATCAGCTATGCGAACCTCGGCTCCGATCAATTGGAGGCTTTCAAAGCGACCTATCCGCACGGATACGGCGAGGCATTGATCCGCATAGACAAGCCGAGCGGCGACTTTTTCTACGTCGTTCCGTTCGAAACCGACGAGATCAGCTACCTGGTGAAAGTCGATGTCAAGATCGACTCCAAACCGGAAGAGGAACTCGAAAAAGATTATTACGAAGACGACAACGACGAAATATCGGGTGCCGAACAGATCGCCGATACGTCGGACGAAGACGATGAATAACAATCGCAAATACAGCAACGGGACGATCACCGTCGTATGGCAACCGGCCGAGTGCATCCATGCAGGGGTGTGCTTCCGGTCGTTGCGTCGGGTGTTCGATCCGGTGCGGCGGCCGTGGATCGACCTGAGCGCAGCCGAAACCGAAGAGATTATCAACATCGTCGAACGGTGTCCGAGTCAGGCACTGACCTTCTTTTGGAACGATCCGGAACGAACGATAGCAGGAAAGAAACATTCGCACAAGCTGTTCGACACGGCGCATTTAGGGCGTCTGTTTTCTGCGCCTGCCGCGGAACAAAAAATCGGCGGAGCGCCCCCTGTTTCGGCAGGAGAGACCACCGTTCTGTTTCGGGAAGGACAGCCGCTGACCATTTCCGGCAATTTCCGGATCATCGACTGGACGGGAAAGGAGATCGGGGAGAGGGGATTGAACAGACGAACTGTTTTTTGTCGATGCGGCCGGTCGGAAAACCAACCTTTCTGCGACGGATCGCACATCGAATCAGGCTTTCGGAAATAACCTCACCGAAAGCCTTTTTTATTTCCTATTATTTTGTTTTCGAAACCCGTTAAGACGTCTTAATCCCCGCCCCGGGCAGTCGCGGCTACGGCGAAGGCGCGTTGTGGGGCGTCAGCAACGACGGGTACAACTGGTCGTTCACGTCTGTTGATTCGGGAAACCACTACCGGAGCTTATATATGGGCTTCGGCGTGGCGTACCTCAATCCCAGCACCGCGCACCACCGCGCCTGCGGTTTTCCGTTGCGTTGCCTCTCGGAATAAACAGAGAAAACCGCCCCGGGCTATCGCCATCGGGATACGGGCATGCTGGAGCTCGTCGGCAGCGGCAGTGCCAGTTGGTCCGCTTCGGTCAGCGATACCAATGGCATAAACTTAGGCTTCGGTGTGACGTGGCTCGTTCTCAACGATGCAAATGCTCGTGGCTTCGGTCTTCCGTTGCGTTGCCTCTCGGAATAAACGGAGCACCTAACCCGACGCAGGAAAACCGACAACCCGCCAAATGCCGAAATTTCCGCCGGAAAGTATTATCTTTGACGACAAACAAAAATCCGATCCATTACCGACCTACGGACAACCCTTTCGCTATGGCCGTCACCAACAACACCATGATCCTGCGGCGCGAACTCCTCACGCGTATCGTCAAACTGCTCCACGCCGGCAGACTGGAGGAAGAGATTGACCGCATCCCCTACGAAATGAGGCCGAAAGGGTACGAAGAGGTCTCCCGTTGCTGCATTTACAAAGACCGCGCCATCCTGAAATACCGCGCCATGGGGATACTCGGCTTCGGCATCGAAGAAGAGGAAGACGAGATGACCCCGCTCGCCGAATACGTCCGGCGCGCGTTCGACCGGAAAGAGATATCCGAGAATCCGCTGACCGTGATGACCGACGCCTGCTCGGCATGCGTGAAAGTCAACTACGTCGTCACCAACATGTGCCGGGGCTGCGTGGCCCGGCCCTGCGAAGTCAACTGCAACAAAGGAGCCATCCATTTCGCCAACGGACAGGCGCATATCGATCCGACCCGATGCGTCAATTGCGGCCAGTGCATGAAAAACTGCCCGTTCCACGCCATCGTCTACATTCCCGTGCCGTGCGAGGAGTCTTGCCCCGTGGGAGCCATCAGCAAAGACGAACACGGCAAAGAACATATCGACCCGGCGAAATGTATCTATTGCGGACGCTGCCTCTCCGCCTGTCCGTTCGGAGCCGTAGTCGAAAAGTCCCACCTGATCGAACTCTTCAAATCTTTTCAGTCGGAGAAACCGACCGTGGCGCTCGTCGCCCCGGCCGTGGCGGGACAATTCAAGACCTCGCTCGCCAACATCATCGGCGCCATTCGGAAACTGGGGTTCGACAACGTGATCGAAGTGGCCAAAGGGGCCGATGTGACAACAGCCAATGAAGCGGCCGAGTTGGCCGAAAAGGTGCTGGACGGCGACCAGGACTTTATGACCACCTCGTGCTGTCCGTCGTATTACATGCTGGCGCACAAACACATGCCGGAGATCGTGCCCTACGTTTCGCACACCCGGAGCCCGATGTACTACACCGCAGAGATTGCCCGGAAGCAGTATCCGGATGCCACGCTGGTCTTTATCGGGCCGTGCGTGGCCAAGCGGAAAGAGGCCTACGCCGATCCGAACGTCGACCTGATGCTGAGTTTCGAAGAGCTCGGCACGATGCTCGTAGCGATGGGCGTCGACACCTTCGCCGACAGCAAAACCGCATTGGACGGCGAAATTCTGGCCAGCAGCCGCGGCTATGCGGCGAGCGAAGGGGTGATAAGCGCGGTGGCGGGAGCCCTGTCCGCAAAGGAGCGCGAACAGATCCGGCCGATCGTCATCAACGGCATCGACAAACAGACCATTCGCGAAATGCGAGGATATGCCAAGAATTGTCCGGGCAATATGGTCGAAGTGATGGCCTGCGAAGGGGGATGCGTCAACGGATGCAACGTCATCGCCAATCCCAAGATCGCCACCCGACAGGTCAAAGAGTTGGCCAAAGAGCAACCCGAAACCAAGTAAACAACGGATACACTACAAGATATGGACTTGAAAGTAAAAGTAACCGACCGGATCTATTGGCTCGGCACCAACGACCGGAGAAAACACCTTTTCGAAAACCTATGGCCTCTGCCGGACGGAGTGAGCTATAACTCCTATCTGGTTACGGACGAGAAAACCGCCCTGCTCGACACCATCGAGATGGGAACCGGAGGAGATTACGTGGGATGGATCGAGCGGCTCCTGACCGAAGCGGGACGGACAGAGTTGGACTATCTGGTGATCAACCATATGGAGCCCGACCATTCGGGCGAGATCGGAGACATCGTCCGTCGGTGGCCTCAGGTGCGGATCGTGGGAAACTGCAAGACCTTCAAGATTCTGGAAGGCTATTACGGCATCACCGAAAACCTCGTCGAAGTAGGGGAGGGCGACACGCTCGATCTGGGCCATCATAAACTGCAATTCGTGATGACTCCGTGGGTGCACTGGCCGGAGACCATGATGAGCTACGACACCACCGAACATATCCTGTTCTCGGGCGATGCTTTCGGCACATTCGGGACATTGGACGGGGCGATTTTCGACGACGAAATTGCCGATTTCGACACCAGATACCTGGGCGAAATGCGGCGATACTACTCCAATATCGTCGGGAAGTACAGCAATATGGTACAGAAGGCATTCGCCAAGCTCGGTTCGGTACCAATTGATACCATTTGCCCGCTTCACGGGCCGGTTTGGCGGAGCGAACCGAAAAAAGTGATCGACCTGTACGACCGCTGGAGCCGGTATGAAGCGGAACCGGGAGTCGTGATTATCTACGGCTCGATGTACGGCAACAACGCAGCGACGGCGGATTACATCGCCCGGAAATGCGCGGAAGCGGGGATTCGGGACATCCGCGTGCGGGACGCTTCGAAGACACACCTCTCATACCTGATCGACGACGTATGGCGGTACCGGGGGATCATCCTCGGCAGTTGCGCTTACAATGCCCAAATGTTCCCGACCGTCGAGCGGCTGACCACCGAATTGCTCCACATGGGCGTAAAGAATAAGGCCCTGGGGCTCTTCGGCTCGTACAGCTGGAACGGAGGAGGGGTGAAGAACCTGAAAATTTTCGCCGAACAAATCGGCTGGCCTTTGGTGGCTGATCCGGTGGATGTGTTCGGCACCCCGACCCCGGAAAAACTCGCCGCCTGCGACGCTATCGCACAGGGGATGGCGACTGTATTGAAAAACTGCGACGCACAATAGATGGAAAACCTCGTCGACGGCCGTTGCGGCTGGGCCGGAACAGACCCGCTCTATGTCGAATACCACGACCGGGAGTGGGGACGTCTTGTAACGGACGATCGTACTCTGTTCGAATTTCTGGTACTCGAAAGCGCACAGGCTGGTTTGTCGTGGCTGACCATCCTGCGCAAGCGGGAGGGGTACCGGGAGGCTTTCCACGGCTTCGACGTCGAGCAAATCGCCCGGATGGATCCGGAAACAGAAGTCGAACGCTTGATGCACCACGACGGGATCGTCCGCAACCGGCTGAAAATTCGTCACACCATTGAGAACGCGCGACGGTTCATGGCCATTCAGAAAGAGTTCGGAAGTTTTTACCGATACATCCTCACCTTCTTCGGTGATCGTCCATTGCCCGTTGTGAACCATTTCGAGACCTTGGCCGAAATTCCCGCCACCTCGCCGGAGTCGGACGCCATGAGCCGGGATATGCGAAAACGAGGCTTCCGTTTCTTCGGCTCCACGATTTGTTATGCCTTTTTACAGGCCACCGGCTTTGTGGACGACCACTTGGAGGGATGCCTCTGTAGAAGCGGCAAAACACGCTAAACAACGATTTTCAAACACACCTATGCGACCGATACCTCTCGCCGCCTCTTACACCGCCACTTTGGTCGTGACCGAGGCGCACAGCGCAGCGGCCTTAGGCTCCGGCAACCTGCCGGTACTGGGGACACCGGCGATGGCAGCTTTGATGGAGCAGGCGGCCATGCAGGCCATCGCCCCGTTCCTGACCCCTGAAGCGGAAAGCAGTGTGGGTATTTCGCTACAAATCGCCCACAATCGGGCCACAGCCATCGGCGATACGATCACGGCAACCGCCGCCGTCACCCATACGGACGGAAAGCGGATCGACTTCGCCGTCACGGCGCGAGACTCCTCCGGAGCCGTTATCGGCGAGGGAACCCATACCCGTTTTATCGTCGATGTGCAAAAATTTATGGCCCGAATCGGAAAATAATCGTAAATTTGAAGAGATAATTCCAACAGCGCACAATCAACTAATTAAAATCCAACACATAATGAGTGACAAAAAATTTCCGGCCGGTGTGCTCACCGGAGACAAAGTAGGGCAGTTGTTCGCCTATGCCAAAGAAAAAGGCTTTGCCATTCCGGCGGTGAACGTGACCGGGACCGACACCATCAACGCCGTGCTCGAATCGGCTGCGGCAGTCAATTCACCCGTTATCATCCAGATTTCGAACGGCGGGGCTGCTTTCGTAGCCGGGAAAGGGCTGAAACTCGAAGGCCAGGAGGCACAGGTGCTCGGGGCTATCGCCGCTGCCAAACACGTGCATACGGTAGCCAAGGCATACGGGATTCCGGTGATTCTCCACACCGACCATGCCGCTAAGAAGCTGCTGCCGTGGATCGACGGCCTGCTGAATGCCAGCGAAAAACACTTCGCGGAGACCGGCACGCCGCTCTTCAGCTCGCACATGCTCGACCTGAGCGAAGAACCGCTGAAAGAGAACCTCGAAATCTGCTCGAAATACCTCACCCGAATGGCCAAGATGGGAATGACCCTCGAAATCGAACTCGGGATCACGGGCGGCGAAGAAGACGGGGTGGACAACTCGCACGTCGACGCTTCGAAACTCTATACCCAGCCGGAAGACGTCTGCCTCGCTTACGAAACCCTGATGAAGATCAGCCCGAACTTTACGATTGCAGCGTCCTTCGGGAACGTACACGGGGTTTACAAACCGGGGAACGTAGTGCTGGAGCCGAAGATTCTGCGCGACTCGCAGGCCTATATCCACAAAAACCTCCATACGCCGACCGACAAACCGGTGAACTTCGTCTTCCACGGCGGGTCGGGCTCCGAACCGGAAAAAATCGCCGAAGCGATCTCTTACGGGGTTATCAAGATGAACATCGACACCGACACCCAGTGGGCTTTCTGGGACGGGATTCGCCAGTACTACAAGAAGAACGAAGCCTACCTGCAAGGGCAGCTCGGGAATCCGGAAGGCGAAGACAAACCGAACAAGAAATTCTACGATCCGCGCGTTTGGCTGCGGGCCGGCGAAGCCTCGATTATCGAACGCATGAAAATCGCCTTCGATAACCTGAACTGCGTGAACGTGCTGTAATCCATAACTCCGCAAACACACAGGACAATTTCCAGACAAACGGCCCCAATCCCACTGGGGCCGTTTGTTTCATAACCGAAACCAATCGTATTCGACACATACCATGAAAAACGCAGTCGCAATACTCTGTGCCGGCGGCCCTGCACCCGGCATCAATACGGTCATCAGCGCCGTGACGAAAATCTTCAGCCAGAACGGCTATCAGGTGATCGGACTCAACGGCGGCTACAAAAGCCTGGTCAGCGACGAACCCGACTTCGTCTACCTCGACTTCGAAACCGCCGACAACATCTATTGCCGGGGAGGCTCCGCCCTGGTGATGAGCCGCTACAAACCGGCCGACAAGGAGTTCCGCACCGACTTTTTCGAACGGTACAACGTCAAAGTACTCGTCACGATCGGCGGAGACGACACCGCTTCGACCGCCAACCGGCTGACCAAATTTCTGAAAAGCAAAGGTCTGGACGTCTCCAGCATCCACGTACCGAAGACCATCGACAACGACCTGCCCCTGCCGGCCGGCTATCCGACCTTCGGATACAACTCCGCGAAGGAAGAGGGGGTGAAACTGGCCACCACGCTCTACGAAGATGCGCGGACGAGCGGCAACTGGTTCGTCGTCTCCGCCATGGGGCGCGAAGCCGGACACCTGGCCTTCGGGATCGGCTCAGCCTGCCACTATCCGATGATCGTCATCCCCGAAATGTTCAACAAGACCCCGATTACGTTCGACAAGATCGCCCGGTTGGTTATTTCGTCGATGGTGAAACGTCGGCTGATGGGGATTCCTTACGGCGTGGCGGTGATCTCGGAAGGCGTCTTCCACTTCATGAACGACGAAGAGATCATCAACACCGGCGTCCAGTTCACCTACGACGAACACGGACATCCGGAGCTGGGGAACGTCAGCAAGTCGCACATCTTCAACATGCTCGTGCAACAGAAGCTCAAGACCTTACGCATCAAGGTCAAGAGCCGGCCGAATGAGATGGGATATGAACTGCGCTGCTGCCGGCCGATCGCCTACGACCTCTCGTATGCTACCCAGCTGGGGTTAGGGGTGTACGAACTCTACAAGGCGGGGCACTCGGGTTGTATGGTGACCGTGGGACGCGACGGCTCGGTCGAACCGCTCTTCATGGACAGCGTGGCGGACAAAGAGGGCAAGATCATGCCCCGTCTGGTGGACGTCGAATCCAGAAAAGTGCAGCAGATCATCCAGAACAATCTGCACTACATCACCCGGGAGGACTACAAAGGGGCATCGAAATATGTCGATGACCCGGAAGAGTACGACTTCTACAAGATTCTCGGATGGGAACGATAGCTCAGGCTCGTTTCCGATAGGCTCTCGTGCGAGAAAGGGCTGTTTCCATCGAAATGGAAACAGCCCTTTCTCTTTTAATTAAAATTCCCGGCCCCCAACCGCACCTCTCTCACCCCAACCGCCGCACCATCCGTTCGAACACCGCCTCCGGCGCCAAATCGTTCATGCAGGCATAATCCCCCCGCCAGCAAACCTTGTGTCCATAAACCGAACACGGGCGGCAATCCAGCTCCAGCCCCACCGCATCCTCCATCGCCTGTCCCAATCCCAGAAAACCGGCATACGGGTGCGTCGCTCCCCACACCGAAACCACCGGCACCCCCACCAACGACGCCATGTGCATCGCCGACGAGTCCATCGAGACCATCAAATCCAAATTCGCCATCAGATCCATCTCCTCCCGCAGCCCGAACCGCCCCACCACCGAGACGGCCCGCCCCGATACGTCCTCAGCCACCGCCAACTCCGCCAGCCTCCGTTCCTCCTCGCCGCCGCCGAAGATAAACATCCGGGCCGACGCCCACCGTTCTCCCGCCATCCGCATCACCTCCTGCATCTTCTCCAACGGATAGACCTTTCCCTGGTGTTGCGCAAACGGCGCGATCCCGATCCACACCTCTCCCACCGCCTTCGAAAAGCCCAAACCCGCCGGAACCGTCCGCTCCCGCCGATAAAAAGAGAGCGCTGCCGGAACCGTCCCCAATTCGAAACCCGCCTCCCGAAAGACATCCGCATAACGGTCGATACTCGTCCGCAACTGCCTCATCACCTTTCCCTTACCCGGCACCGCCGTCAGGTGTTTCTTCTCCACCCGTCCCTTATCGATGTGAAACGTTTTCACCCCCGCCAGCCGGTAAAATTTCCGCAACAGTTTGGAATAAATCTTATCCTGCAAGTCGATCACCATCTCCACCCCCGGACAACACCTCCGCAACTCTCTGTACAACCGCACCAATCCCTTAATCCCCCGATGCGCCTGCCCCTGATCTATATTTATATTATGGATCGTCAACCGGTCGATTCCGTCGAAGAAAGGTTCGTAGAACCGCCGCGTCAGCAAGATGATCTCCACCTCCGGATACGCCGCCGCCACCTGCGCCAGTACCGGCGCAGTCATCGCCACGTCGCCCATGGCAGAAGAACGAATCACCAATATTTTCTTCGGTGCAGCCTTCACGATCGGGTAGAGGGTCTATTTTTTTGCATACAACACCGGATTCAGCGCCGGATCGTTGTACATCTTCATCTGTTTGTAGAGTTTCATATATTTCCGCCCGGCCTCGATGTCCGCCAGCAACTCCTCGATCGCCTGCGAGAGGTCTTCCCGCTGCACCCGCAGCACCTCCAGCTTCCGTCCGCAAGCCGCCCGGTGTTCCGCCGAAGCCTCCTCTCGCCCCGCTTCCTGCTCCATGTGGTAGATTTTCAACGCCAGAATCGACAAGCGATCCACCGCCCACGCCGGTGTCTCGGTATTGATCCGCGCCTCCGCACCCGGAGTCACCGCCTTGTATCGGTCGAGAAAATAGCTGTCGATATACTCCACCATATCTGTCCGCTCCTGATTCGAGGCGTCGATCCGCCGCTTAATGGTCAGCGCCGTCGCCGGATCGATCTCCGGATCGCGAATGATATCCTCCAAATGCCACTGCACCGTGTCGATCCAGTTCTTGGCATACAACAGATGGTCGATCTCTCCCGCCGGATACGGATTTTCGATCGGCGTATCGACCTGATCGCGACGATGATAATCTTCTATGGCCTGTCGGAATATTTCGTTACAGCGTGCCGTAAACATTTTCAAAAACAATTTTCGTTGCGCGGGCAAAGATAAAACAATTTTTGCCGGAAAGCCCCGATTTTCTACATTTGCACCACACATTCCCTCCCTCAGGTTATGAACCGAATCGCCCGTCATCTGCTCCCGCTCCTCGTTTTGTGGCCGGCCGCTGCCTGCGCCCAATACAAAATGAGTACCCAGGAGTATATCGACACCTACAAGCAGCTGGCGATCCGGACGATGAAAGAGTATCATATCCCGGCCAGCATCACGATGGCTCAGGGGCTGCTGGAATCGGGCAACGGGGGGAGCCGGCTGGCGGTCGAGGGCAACAACCATTTCGGAATCAAGTGCAAAGGCTCGTGGCGCGGCGAAACGATCCACCACGATGACGACGCGAAAGGGGAGTGTTTCCGGAAATACCGCAACGCGGAGCACTCCTACCGCGACCACTCGAAATTCCTGACCGAATCGCCCCGGTATGCGCGGCTGTTCGAGCTCGACGTGACGGACTACAAGGGTTGGGCTTACGGGCTGAAAGAGGCCGGGTATGCCACGAATCCGAGATACCCGGAGCTGCTGATCGATCTGATCGAGAAAAACCGGCTCTATCTGCTGGATCGTCCGGCCGGCCCGGGCGGGCTGTTCGGACACCGCAAAGAACGACGGGAACCGAGTGGCGATCCCGTCATCGAGGCGCCGCAACAACAGCAGCCGATTCACCGGCATGTCATCGAACAGAACAACAATGTTCAGTACATCGTGTCGGAAGAGGGGGAAAGTTTCGCCTCCATCGCCGAACAGTACAACATACCGATTCGCCGGTTGCTGCGACTCAACGACCTGAGCAGCGCGTTCCCGCTTCCGGCGGGCACGGCGGTCTACATCAGTCCGAAACGCAAACGGGCGGCGCTGGCCCGAATCCATACGATCGAACAGGGGGATTCGTATCACGCGGTGGCACAACGCTACGGGATCAAGCTCCGCAGTCTCCAGAAGATGAACCCGACGATCCGTCATTTCCCGCCGCGGGTCGGCCAGGAACTCCGCTTACGCTAATTCCTTTTTCTGTGGCATTATTGCTTTGTGCAGGACGGAACCGTACCTTTCTTGAAAGAAAGGTACCCAAAGAACTTTTGCAGAGGTCGTCCCGGTGGGCCGACCACGGGTT
>NZ_CAJTUJ010000028.1 GCF_910579375.1 uncultured Rikenella sp. | reverse complement strand
CGCCGAATGGGAGGTGGTGAATGGGGCGTTGCAGTTGCGACTCGCAGAGTCGCGCGGTTCGCCGCCACCCCACGCGGCGAACTGCAACTTCGCGGAGCTCGTTGCGCCTCCGCTGGCGGCAAACTGCTATAGGCCGAGAGCGAATCTCGCAGAATTGGAGTGGTTGAATGGCTGCGGTGCTTCCGCGACTCGTAGAGTCGCCGTCCTCGGGCGCAGCGATGCAATAGTGGCGCGTGGGGGCGCGCCGAGGACAAATCTCCTAGAATTGGGCCGTGGGTTGGGTCGCGCCGTTGGCCGTGCTTTTGCGACCCTTTGGATCGCGCAGTCCGCCGCCACCCCATGCGGCGGGCTGCTATAGGCTTCGGCGACGAGGTCGAAGTTCAGAAAATTGTGCGGTGCTTCTGCGGTTCGTAGAACCGCCCGGGCCGGAGCCACCCCCGGCGTAGGGCCGCAACTCGCGATGCTCGTTTGGCCTACGCTGGCTCCGACCGATGGAATTAAATTACAGTCGGGTAGAGGCTGCCCCTTGGGGTAGTTCCAGCCATCTTTCGGTTGCCGAGCGGCCCGTTTATTCCGAGAGGCAACGCAATTGAAAACCGGGAGCACGATTGTAGGTGTAACTTGGATTTAGCCACGTCATACCGAAATCCAAACGCAGACTATATATGCCGCTTGCCGTAGACGACCAGCTGTATCCGTAGTTGCCGACGTTCACCGGTACGCCCGAGAGTGCGTCGCGGTAGCCCGGGGCGGGGCCGCTCAACACTCGAAAGCTAATCGCCTCTACCCCAATGAGCCATCCTACCCCTGCCAAAATTCGAAAATCAGGCTATCTTTGTAGCAGCAAAAACCAAACTACCCGAACCCGAGATGAAAAAACTCCTGATCGCAGCCGCCGCGCTGTGTACCCTCGGACAAGCCGGTGCGCAAAAAACACCCGCCGACTATGTCAACCCCTTTATCGGTACCTCCAACTACGGCACCACCCAACCCGGGCCCGTCATACCCCAGGGGATGGTCAGCATGTCGCCCTTCAACACCATTCCGCGGCCCGAACACAAAGTCCACACCGGCGGCTGGTGCTCCACCCCGTACGTGTGGGACAACCGGTGGACGATCGGCTTCACGAACGTCAACCTCAGCGGCGTGGGGTGTCCCGACCTCGGGTCGCTCATTCTGATGCCTACCACCGGCAAACTCGAAGTCGACTTCCAGAAATACGCCTCGCCGCTCGCCGAACAAACGGCCAAAGCAGGCTACTACTCCGCAAAAGTGGAGGCCTACGACGTGCTCGCCGAGATGACCACCACGCTGCGCTCGTCGCGGTCGCGGTACACCTTCCCCGCCGGCGAGTCGCACATCCTCTTCAACATCGGACAGGGGCTCACCACCGAATCGGGCGGCTATGCCCGGATCGTGTCGGACTCCGAAATCGAAGGGTTCAAAATCATGGGCGACTTCTGCTACGACGTGCCGCAGTCGGTCATTCCGGTCTACTTCGTCGTGCGGACGAACAAACCTGCCGAAAGCGTCCGGTACTGGAAACGGCAGCCCGACTTCTCGCAGAGCGCTATCAAGGATTGGAGCAGCACCAGCGGACGATATAAAATCTACGACCGGTTCAAGCAACCGATTGCGGGGGACGACATCGGCGTGGCATTCGACTACTCCACCACCGACGGCGAAGTGATCGAAGTCTCCGTCGGGGTTTCTTACGTCAGCATCGAGAACGCCCGCGAGAACCTCGACCGGGAGCAGCGGGGGAAGAACTTCGACGCTATTTATGCCGATGCGGTGGCGGCGTGGAACAACGTATTGGGCGTGGTCAGCCTCGACGGCGGGACGGAAGACCAGAAAACCCAGTTCTACACCGGTCTGTACCACAACTGGATACACCCGTTCGTGCTTCAGGATGCCAACGGCGACTATCCGGAGATGGAGAGCGGCCGCATCCGGCGGATGGAAGAGGGGGTAGACCGGCTGACGATGTTCAGCGGATGGGACGTCTATCGGCTGACGCCGTTCATGGGGGCCTTCTTCTTCCCGCAGCGGCAGAACGATATGGCGCGGAGCATGATGCAGATGTACCGCGAGGCGGGCAACCTGCCGAAATTCGAGATCGCGGGCAAGGAGTTCATGGTGATGGAGGGCGACGCGGCGCTGCCGTATATGACGGCCTGCTGGTTCCTGGGGCTCACCAAGGGGATCGACACGGAGACGCTCTATCAGGCGATGCTCAAGAACGCGACCGCTCCGGCCGCTGAGAACCGTATCCGCGGCGATCAGTCTTTCTATGCGGAAAATCACTACATCCCGCTGCGTTCGCGGTTCGACAACTCGGTGTCGCAGGCGATCGAATACTACGTGGCGGACTGGAGCCTCGGCCAGATGGCGCGGGCGCTGGGCCGGACGGCGGACTACCACATGCTGAACGCCCGCGCCATGGGCTACCGCAAATACTTCGACAAGAGTTACGGCCTGTTGCGGCCGGTGCTGCCGGACGGGACGTTCATGCCGGGTTTCGACCCGCGCGAGGGCGAGAATTTCAAACCGGTGAACGGGTTCCATGAGGGGAGTTCGTGGAACTACTCGTTCGGCATCCCGTACGACATTCCGGGGCTCATCAAGCTCTACGGCTCGCCGCGGCGGTTCGTCGATTCGCTGAGCGCCTGCTTCGACCGGGGCTACTTCGACATGGGCAACGAACCGGACATGGGCTATCCGTACTACTTCTCGTATGTCAAGGGTTCGGAGTGGAAGACGCAGTATTATGTGAACCAGTGTCTGGAACGCTACTTCGGCAACCGGCCGGGCGGGCTGCCGGGCAACGACGATGCGGGGACGATGAGCGCCTGGCAGAACTTGTCGATGATGGGGATCTACCCGGCGTGTCCGGCCAAGGCTGAATATATCATTACCACACCGACGTTCGACAAGGTCACGATCCGGCTCGACCCGAAATATTACGCGCAGAAGGAGCTGGTGATCGAGGCGGTGAACCGCACGCCGGAGAACATCTACATCGAAAAAATCGAGTTGGGAGGTAAACCTTTCCGGGGTTACTTCATCTCACATAAGGCTTTGACGGAGGCGGGCCGGCTGACGATCTACTGCACGGACAAGCCGCGCAAGTAGCCGGGCTGCTTTGGGGGGATTTTTTTGGAGGGCGTTCCTGCGGGTTTTCAAATGCCTCTCGTCCCCGTTTATTCCGAGAGGCAACGCAACTGAAGACCGTGGCCGCGGTATGCCGTGTTGCTGGGACCGAGGTACTGCGAGTCGAAGTTCAAGAACACGCCGCTGGTGCCGCTGATGGCAGACGACCAGCTGTACCCGCTGTGGCCGACGTAGTACAGCGCGCCCGAGGCGTTGTTGCGGAAGCCCGGGGCACAGGGCGTTTTACGGACTAACGTTGTTGTTTTGCTTTTGCTTTGGGGTAAATCCAGTCGGTTTTCAAGTGCCGAGCGGCACCGCCCCGGGCTACCGCCATCGGGGGACGGGTATAGTGAACGGTGACGGCAACTATGGGTACAGTTGGTCGTCTGCGGGCAGCGGTATCGATGGCATGCGTTTGTGGTTCCACTCGCAGGGTCTCAATCCCAGCTACGTAAGCAACCGTGCCACCGGTTATCAGTTGCGTTGCCTCTCGGAATAAACGCGCCCACAGGGCGTTTTATTGGCAGCCTCTACCCTACTTTTTCGACCTTGGTGGGGCGGACGCCTAGGAAATACTGTTGTGGGGTAGAGGCGGCCAGTAAAAGACGCTGTGCGTCCCTCCCGAGGGGAGGCGTCCGGCACGCGTGACCCAAAGGGTCGCAAGAGCACAGCCACACCACCGTCCCGTTCTCGGAAGTTCGTCCTCGGCGCGCCCCCCACGCGCCGCTAAAGCGTCGCCCTCGCCGAGGACGGCGATTCTGCGAATCGCGCTACTCGCTCTCGCCCCGGTTCTCCGCCCCGTGTCAGCCTCACTGCGGCTCCGCTGTCGCTCCGCCGCATTTGCCGTCACTCGAGGGGATTTCATCTCGATTTTGCTAACGCAAATGAGTGAAATCCCTCTTTAGGAGGGCGGGCGACGGATTTTTTGGCAGAGTCGATTTTTTTCGCGCGCCTGCGCGATTCATCTATATTCGGCGCGAGCCGAAATAGTCGAATCGCTTCTTTAGGCGGGGCGCGCGGCTTTGGCTACAGGAGGAGACTGCCCTCGGGCCGGGCAGGCCCCGCGTGCCCGCGGTGGGCAAATGACAGCCTCTACCCGCCCGGTACGGCCCGAACAACGAACTTTTAACTAACACAACCAATACCAATCGAAAAAACTCGTATGAAAAAAATCCTCCTGAGCACGGCTCTCGGCCTGCTCGCCGCAGGCGCCTTTGCCGACGAGGCTTTGAAAGTCACCTACTCGATGCCCGGCCGAGGCGGCCGCGCTTCGGCCATGCGCGTCGTGCTGACCATCGACGGCGACCAGTGCCGCACCGGCTATGAACTCGACACCGCCCTGCTGATGCAGAATCCCGAATGGGTCGAACGCATCAAAGCCAACAAAAACAAAGGCGAACGCCGACGCGGAGTCACCGAAACCCAATACATCGACTACGGAACCGGCAAATACTACGGCGTCGCAGAGATGCCCGACGGCGAGATGATCGCCACCGAACAGTCCTTCGTGCTCGACTCCACCCTCAAAATCGAACCCAGCGATACGGTCATCTGCGGCTACCCCTGTAAAGTCGCCACGGCCATCATCCGCTCCAACACCGTCAAATACTGGTTCACCGACCAGGCCGGCGTGCGGGGCACCGCACAATCGGCGGCACATCTGCCCAACGGCCTTGTCCTGATGACCTCGCGGAACGGACACATCGGACTCCGCGCCCAGTCCGTCGAGAAGATTCCGTCGACCGGCGGCCCGATCATCCCGGCGTTCGACACCTTGGTGGACGCCTCAATGTACCGCTACCGCATCAACAACGCCGACGTGATCACCATCCCCGTCTTCCGGGACGAATACATCGGAATCACGAAATCCGACACCCCGAAAAGCGTCGATTCGCTGCTCGCCGACGTCGTCTACCGCGTCAGCGGCGGGACGATCATCCTGAAAAAGGTCAAACTGCCCGAATCGGCCAAAGGGCGCGACATCTTCGTGCAGGTGGTTCAGAAGGCTGACAAGGATGCCTACGACCGCACCGGATCGGCCTTCGTCATTCCGGTCGGCAAAGAACAGTCGTTCCTCGACGCGCTGGTGAAAGGGATCGACAGCGTGCCCGCCTTCGTCTCGAACAGCGGCAAATCCTATCCCGGGATCATCGCGACCGACGCCTACGACACACCGGTCGAAATGCTCCGCTTCTTCACCCCGTTCGGCGTGGGAGGCTACAACCGGGGGATCAGCGTGCCGGGACAGGTATGGGCCGACTCGGTGATCTACCATCAGGACGTCACTCACCTCGCCCCGCTGCTCGAAGGCGAAGCCTGGATCGGCGCCTACATCGGCAACTGGGCCGAAAAGGGGCACAAACTCTCGCTCACCCTCAAATACCACCCGCAGGGCGGCGAAGAGGGGCGGCGGATCGTGGTGCCGGTCTTCAACTCGCTGAACCTGATGGAACAGGGCGGCCAGGGATATCCCGATTTTCTGGGGAGCGACTCGCTGCGCGTGACGATCGACGTGCCGGAAAACATCCGCGGCGCACAGCTCGTCTACCTGACCACCGGACACGGCGGCTGGGGCGGCGGCGACGAGTTCAACCAGAAGGAGAACACGGTCTGGATGGACGGCGAAAAGATCTTCACGTTCATCCCGTGGCGCGAGGACTGCTCGTCGTACCGGCGTCGGAACCCGGCTTCGGGGAACTTCAGCAACGGCCTCTCGTCGAGCGACCTCAGCCGGTCGAACTGGTGCCCGGGGACGGTGACCAATCCGGTCTACATTCCGCTGGGCGACCTGACGAAGGGGAAACACTCGTTCACGATCGCGATTCCGCAGGGCAAGCCGGAGGGATCAAGCTTCAGCTACTGGTGTCTGTCGGGGGCGATCGTCGGCGAGGCGGTCGAACAGCTGCCGGGCGACGAGTTGCAGGCGGCGGATGGCAAAACGCCCAAAAAGGCTCGCAAAGCGAAGTCGAAGAGACGGTAACTTTATACCTACTATAATATAGAGAGGGCGCATATCCGCAAGTCGGATATGCGCCCTCTCTATCATAATCATATCACTACCCCACCCGGCCGACGAAAAAGACGGTGGGTTCGCCCTGCACCGTCAGGCAGAACAAATCGGTATTTCCTCCGAGTCGTACCCCCAGCGCCTGGGCCACCTCCTCAGCCGAAGCCGGGAATCCGCGCCGATGGATGTTGGCGCGCCGGATGCTCCGCATCCGCAACAGACGGGCGATCTCTTTCGGCCGATAAGGGTGCCGAAAGGTGATTCGATAGACTTTGCCGACAAAATGTTCCGGAAGTTCCGCAGTAAACAAACAATCCCCCTCCAGACGCCATCCCCACGGCACGTCGCCCAGATACTGTGCCGCATAAGCCGCCACGGTTCTGGACTTATAAAATCCGACGTCGGGCACCGCCAAAAAACGCTCCTCGCCGGGCGGCAACGCACCGGTCGAACCGACGGAGTCCGCCGCCACCTGTTCGCGCGCGAAGTCGAACCGTTCCACCCCGCCGTGCCGAATGGCGGTCACCCGTCGATACACCTGTGTTCTGTCTGCCTCATCCGAAAAACCGAGCCAGACGAGCACCTCTTTGCACTCGCCATCGACGCTAACAACCTCTACGCCCGCCTCCGGGCCGAACAGGCGGTTCACCTCGTCAACATCGAACAGGGGCGAGAGTTTCAGCACGATCCGCCGCGCCGCACGCCGCAACACCGGCAAGAGTGTCAAGACGTTCGGCGAGCTCTCCTCCAGCGAGTAGACGCGCCGTCCGTCGCCGCTCTTCCGCGACGGGTCGATATAGACGAGATCGACGGTCTGTCCCGCATGGGTGTCAGCCGTCCACTGTTCCAAAAATGCTTCAGCCGTACAATTCCGTACCTCGACGTTCCCCACGCCCAACAAACCGAGATTCCACCGGGCGATCTCGACCCGCAACGGATCACTTTCGACTGCGATCACCCGCTCGAAAACCCCACCCAAGGCCCGCGCATCCACGCCCAGTCCGCAGGTCAAATCCACGGCCAGCCGCCGTTCATGAGGGGCCAAAAGAGTGCGCAGGGTTTCCGCCTTCATCCCCGCCGCCGCTTCGCTGCTGGACTGCTCGTAGGCGACCTGCGGCACGATGCACCGCGCGGCATAATACGAGGGGAGTTTACTCCGACACTTCTGCAACATCCGTATCTGACGCGTGACGGCCGGGTTGCGCAGCGCGAAAGCCAGCCGCTCCGGATCGCTCTCCAGATAGCGTTCGACGAGCTGTCGGGCTTCGTCGGCGAGGAGTATGTCGAGGTCGTGTCGTTCCAATGGAGGGTCGATTCCGACTATTGTCGTTCCTTGATCCACTCGCGGGCATTGACGAAGGCTTCGATCCACGGCGTAATCTCATCCTCCGACCGCGGCGCCACGTTCGGATAATAGCCCCAGTTCCACGGCCGCAAGGCCCGCTCCAGGTGCGGCATCATCGCCAGGTGCCGCCCGTCAGCCGAACAGATCGCTGCGGCGTTGTAATCGCTGCCGTTCGGATTTCCCGGGTATTCCGAATAGAGGTATTTCATCGGAATGTGGTAATGCTCTTCAGCATACGGCAGGTGGAATTTCCCCTCGCCGTGCGCCACCCAGGTGCCCAAGATCGAATTTTCGAGCGACCGCAGCATCACGCTGGGCGACGGCTGAATCGTAACCCCCAGGAACCTCGACTCGAATTTATGCGAGTCGTTGTGCAGCATCTTCGGCCGTTCTTCGTCCGTCTTCGGCGCGATGAGCCCCAGTTCGACCATCAGCTGGCAGCCGTTGCAGATCCCGATCGACAAGGTGTCCGGACGCGCGTAGAAGCGTTCCAACGCCTCCTTGGCCTTCGGATTGTAGAGGAAGGCCCCGGCCCAACCCTTGGCAGACCCCAGCACGTCGGAGTTGGAGAACCCGCCGACGAAGGCGATCAGATTGACCCCCTCCAAGGTCTCGCGCCCCGAAATGAGGTCGGTCATATGCACGTCCTTGACGTCGAATCCCGCCAGGTGCATCGCCCACGCGGTCTCGCGGTCGCACTGGCACCCCTTTTCGCGGATAATCGCAGCCTTGATGCCGGTTTTCGTTTTGCGTTTCGGGTCGATGCCGTACTGCGACAATTTGCCGCTGAAATGAGCCGGAAAATCGTAGTACAACGGCTGTTTCTTATAGTTCTCGTACCGTTCCAGCGCCAGCTGCGGCGTGCTCTGGTTGCAATCCAAGAGGTACGAAGTCCGATACCACACATCCCGCATTTTGTCGATATCCAGCTGGAGCCGCTCGCAGCACCCGTGCCGCAGCGAGAACTTCCGCTCGCCGAGCACCTCGGCGATCCGCACCCCGGCCACGCCCATCCGGTCGAGCGATGCCAGCACCGCCTCGACCCGTTCCGACGCCACCTGAAGCACCACGGCCGGTTTTTCGCTGAACAGCAACTTCACCAGATCGTCGTTCCGCAGCGGGTTCAAGTCCACCGCCAACCCGGCGCGATTCCCGCCGAACGCCATTTCGAGCAACGTCGTAATCAAGCCGCCCCCCGAAACATCATGCCCCGCCAGCACATCGCCCCGTCCGATCAGCTCCTGCACGCCGTTGAACGCCCGCGCAAAGTACTCCGCATCTCTGACCGTCGGCACATCGGCCGACGAGCCCACAGCCCCCACCACCTGTGCCAGCGCACTCCCGCCCAATAGGAAATCCTCGCCGCCCGTCATATCCACATAGACCAGCGCACTCCGATCGCAATATTCCTCATCCACCGCCGCCCGCACGCACTTCTTCACGTCCGAAACCTCGCCCGCCGAAGTAATGATCACCGTCCCCGGCGCCATCACGGCCTGTCCGTCCGGATACTTCTGGGTCATCGACAAGGAGTCTTTCCCCGTCGGAATGTTGATTTTCAAAGCCAATGCAAAATCGCTGGCCGCCTCGACCGCCCGATAGAGCCGGGCGTCTTCCCCTTCGTTCTTACACGGCCACATCCAGTTGGCACTCAAAGATATAGACTCCAGCCCTCCCCTGATCGGCGCAAAAACGATATTGGTCAACGCCTCCGCCATCGCCAGCACCGAGCCTTTGGCCGGATCGGCCATCGCCGCCGCCGGAGCATGCCCCAGAGCCGTCGCGATCCCCGCCGGCCCCTGATAGTCGAGCGCAATCACCGCACAGTCATTGAGCGGCAACTGGAGCGTCCCCGCCGTCTGCTGCATCGCCACACGCCCCGTCACCGAACGGTCCACTTTATTCGTGAGCCAGTCCTTACAAGCCACCCCTTCGAGCTGCAACACATCCGTAAGGTAATCCCCGACTTTATTGACATCGTACTCCGGCGCACGGTAGGCCTCGACAACCGTATGGTCGGTCATCACCGTCCGCGGCGCCTCGCCGAACATGGCGCTCAGCTGCAAGTCGATCGGTTTATCACCCGTCCGGTTGTCCACAAAGGTGAACTGCATGTCCCCGGTGGTCTCCCCGATGACGTACATCGGCGACCGCTCGCGCTCGGCAATGGCCCGCAGTTTGTCGATGTGTTTCTCGTCCATCACCAGACCCATCCGCTCCTGCGACTCGTTTCCGACGATCTCCTTGTCTGACAAGGTCGGGTCGCCGACCGGCAGCCGGTCGATATCGATCCGCCCCCCCGTCGCCTCGACCAGCTCCGACAGGCAATTGAGGTGTCCCCCCGCCCCGTGGTCGTGAATCGAGATGATCGGGTTGTCGTGCTCCTCGCTCAACGCCCGAATGGCATTGTACGCCCGCCGCTGCATCTCCGGATTCGACCGCTGGATGGCATTGAGCTCGATGGCATTGGCATATTCGCCCGTCGCCACGCTCGAAACGGCTCCGCCGCCCATCCCGATCCGATAATTATCCCCGCCCAAAAGCACAACCTTATCCCCTTTTGTCGGCTCGTCTTTGAGCGAGTCGACTTTCTTCCCGTAGCCGATCCCCCCGGCGAGCATGATCACCTTGTCGAACCCATACGTCTTCCCATTTTCAGCATGTTCGAAAGTATAAACCGATCCCGTAATCAACGGCTGCCCAAACTTGTTCCCGAAGTCCGAAGCGCCGTTCGAAGCCTTGATAAGGATATCCTCCGGTGTCTGATAGAGCCACGACCGTGCCGGAATCCCCCGTTCCCAGTTTCTGCCCCCGTCTAATCTGGGGTACGCGGTCATATAGCAAGCCGTCCCGGCCATCGGGAAAGCCCCTTTCCCCCCGGCGATCCGGTCGCGAATCTCGCCGCCCGTCCCCGTCGCGGCGCCGTTGAACGGCTCGACGGTGGTCGGGAAGTTATGGGTCTCGGCCTTGATTGAGATCACGCTCTCGAAATCCTCGGTCTCGAAATAGTCCGGCCCCTCATGGGATGCCGGCGCGAACTGTTCGGCCACAGCCCCCTGCAAAAACGCGCAGTTGTCCTTATACGCAGAAACCACCCGCCCCGGATTCGTGGTGGTGGTCTTCTTGATGAGCTTGAAGAGTGTCTCCGGTTTGGTCTCCCCGTCGATGACGAACTGTCCGTTGAAAATCTTGTGCCGGCAGTGTTCCGAGTTGACCTGCGAGAAGCCGAACACCTCACTGTCGGTCAGCGGTCGCCCGATCCGCACCGCCAAATCCTTGAGGTACTGTATTTCATCCGGGTTCAACGCCAGGCCCTGCTCCCGGTTGTAAGCCTCGATGTCCTCGATGTGGACGATCGGTTCGGGCTGCTTGTCGATGGTGAAGACGTCGCCGTCGATCGTCCGGTACATCCGGTAGAGCATCTTGTCATAAGGTGCCGCCTCGCTGTCGACCATCCGGAACTCTTCGATCCGCACGATCCCGTCGATCCCCATGTTCTGGGTAATCTCGACGGCGTTGGTGCTCCACGGGGTGATCATCTCGCGCCGGGGGCCGACGAAGATGCCGCTCACGGACGAGACGTCAAGCCACTCGGCGTCGCCGAAGAGCCAGCACAGTTTGTCGATCGCCGACCGGTCGAGCGCCGCGGCGGTCTGTACCGCAAAAAGGGTGTCGTCTTTACGGAAGAGTTGTATCATGGGATGGTGTATGGTTTTCGAACTTCAAATATACGTTTTTCCGAGCGGAATTCCGCCCCGTTTCCTGCTGTTTTTCAAAGCAACGGCCGGGGAGGAGGAAGGTTGAGCGGCCGCGCTACCTGACCCGCAGCCGCTGCCCCAGCCGAAGCGTGCTGTTGCGGTCGATGCCGTTGAGCTGGCAGATCCGGGCGATCGTCGTTCCGTATTTCGGCGCGATGCGGCCCAGAATGTCCCCCTTTTTAACGATGTGGTACACCGGCGCCCCCGAAGCCGATTTGGGCTGCGCGGCGCGAATCATCGTCGAGTCGTCGGCCTCGGCCAGCAGGGCGTTGGCCAAGTCCGGTTCGTCGTCCTCTTCGAGCATTTCGGAGGCGCGCGAATGGATGCTGAAGTAGTCGCGGTTCAGGGCGAAGGTCTGGTAGCGGAGCATCCCGTTCTCGAAGTCGAAGAGGAACTCCGGGTCGAAGCTCTGGTCGCAGTAGCGGGTTTCGAAATGGAGGTGGGGCCCGAAAGCGCGCCCCGTCTGCCCCACGTAGCCGATCACCTGTCCCGTCTTGACGTAGTCTCCCACCCGGACGTTGCACTTCATGAGGTGCGAGTGCCAGGTCTCCAGCCCGTTGGGATGGCGGATAATGACCAGATTCCCGTACCCGCCGGTGTTGTATTTGGCGTACCGGACTTTGCCGTCGAACGCAGCCAGAACCGGTTCGCCCGGCTTCATCGGAATGTCCACGCCGTGGTGGTTCCGCCTGCGCCGGGGCCCGTATTTCGAGAGGACTTTGCCCTGCACCGGGCAGCAGAACTGACCGAGGCTGTCGATCATGCGCAGGTCGACGGTCGCCGGCAGCTCGCCGAGCTCGATGTTGCGATAGGAGAAGACCGAGGCGGTGTCCCAGTGTTCGCGGAAAACGGAGAGGTTGTCGAGCCGCCGCAGCTCCGGCCGGTAGTACTCCCAGGTGTTATTGCTGAAAATGATGACTTTGGTCTCGGGATCGGCCGTCGGGATGGTGTCCATCGGCCGCCGAGGGAGCTCTTCGAGCCGGGGCGTCGCAGGCGTCCCGCCGCGCCGCTGGGCTGAAGCCTCCTCCGGAGCGACGAAAAGGATCAGACCGAATACGAAACCGGCGACCAGCAGCGACCGATAGGCAAAGGTGCGAAAATACATAGGTATAATCATATAATAATAGGTGTATGCGGGAACCGGTTATTGCAAACGCCCCTCCCTCAGGAATTCGGCCAGCCGGTCGAACGGGACTTCGGTCTGCTCGCCCGTGGCGAGGTGTTTGACGGTGGCCCGCCGGGCCGCGGCCTCGTTCTCGCCGACGAAGACGAGATACGGAATCCCCCGCTTCTCGGCATACTCGAACTGTTTTTTGATCTTCGCCGGTTCGGGATAGAGCTCCACGGCGACCCCTCCGTCGCGCCGCACACCGTCCATCAGGCGCAACGCCTCGCGGGCCTCCTCGGCGCCGAAGTGGACGAAGAGGGCGCGGACGCTCTCGGCGGTCTCGGCCGGAAAGAGGTCGAGCCCCAGCAGGACGTCGTAAATCCGGTCGGCGCCGAAGCTGATCCCGACGCCCGAGGTGTCGGGCATGCCGAAAATGCCGGTCAGGTCGTCATACCGCCCCCCGCCGCAAATGCTCCCCATGGGAAAGTCCAGCGCCTTGACTTCGAAAATCGCGCCGGTGTAATAGTTGAGCCCCCGAGCCAACGAGAGGTCGAGTTCGACAGGCAGTTCGACTCCGAGCGCCTCCACATAGTCGAGCACGGTGGTCACCTCTTCGATCCCGAGCCGGCCGGTGGCGGAACGGTCGCCGATAATGGCGGTAATGGCTACCAGTTTCTCGCGATTCGTCCCCGAGAGCTCCAGAATGGGCCGCAGCGCGGCAATCGCCTCCGCCTCGAGCCCACGTTCGGCGAGCTCTTCGTTCACGGCGTCGATGCCGATCTTGTCGAGTTTGTCGATCGCGACGGTGATATCCATCATCTTATCGGCATGGCCGATGGTCTCGGCAATGCCGTAGAGTATCTTGCGGTTATTGAGTTTCAGCACGACCCGGATGCCCAAGGCGTCGAAAACGTCGCGCACGATCCGAATCAACTCGACTTCGTTGAGCAGCGAGTCCGACCCGACGACATCGACGTCGCACTGGTAGAACTCCCGGTACCGGCCTTTCTGGGGCCGGTCGGCGCGCCAGACGGGCTGTATCTGGTAACGTTTGAATGGAAAGACGATCTCGTTGCGGTGTTGCACGACGTACCGCGCGAAAGGCACGGTGAGGTCGTACCGCAGCCCCTTTTCGCAAATTCGGGTGGCGAGCGCGTTCGGGCTGTCGCTCTCGCTGGCGGCCAGCAGCTCCTCGCCCTCGATCCCCTTGAAGAAGTTGCCGGAGTTCAGCACTTTGAAGAGCAACTTGTCGCCTTCGTCGCCGTACTTGCCGAGCAGGGTGGAGAGGTTCTCCATGCTGGGGGTTTCGAGGGGCTGGAAGCCGTAACGCCGGAAGATGCTTTTAATGGTGTCGAAGAGGTAGTTGCGCCGGGCGGTCTCGACGGGCGAGAAGTCGCGGGTGCCTTTAGGTATGGATGGTTTCTGTATGGCCATGATCGATCTGTATTTCCTTTTTCGGCAACAGGGTGCAGCCTGCGCAGAGGGTGTTTTACCGGTGGCGGAAGCGGGCTGGGCCGGCCCATTGTTTCGGTTCTTTTTTGGTAGGACGCCTCCTTAGGCGAGCGGGCTTTTTCTCGCTTTTTCAGTCGCCCGCGGCAATTCTTGCCGAATTGGCTCACTGCCAATCGGCAGAATATGCCCTTTTTGGCGGGCGGGCGACGGATTTCACGCGCAGTTCTTTGTTCGCGCGCCTGGGGAAATCTTGTCAAAACGCGCAAGCGCATTTTGACGATTTCCCTCCTAAGGCGTGGCGCGCGAGCAGTTGAAAAGTAACAACGGTTGTATATGTCCGCGCGCTGACGAAAATCTTATTCAAAGCGCAAGGCGCTTTGAATGATTTCCTTCTTCAGCGATCGCGCGCGGGAGAGCTTTGTCCAGCCTAAAACTGCGCTCAGGCCGCGCGGGCCCCACGTCCCGTGGACGGGAAATACTTACGCATTTCCACTGGCAGCCTCTACCCCCGTTCTTTGTCCGCGCGCCACGCCACAGGCTTGGCCCGCGCGCCGCACAAAGATACGAAGATAATAACAATTTACAGACGCTCCGCGCACGAGTCCGAAACGCTCCTTTTTCCTAACTTTGCGTTCGAAAAGATCCGGAACTACACAATGACTATCGACTTGATCTTCGTCGGAAAAACAACCGGCCAATGGCTGGAAAACGGCATAGAGGAGTATGTCGGCCGGCTGAAGCATTACGTGCGCTTCGGCCTCGTCGTTATACCCGAACTCAAAAACGCCCGCCACCTCCGCGAAGAACAGATCAAAACGACCGAAGGCGAACTGATCCTCGCCCGCATCGCAGCCGGAGACCACGTCGTCCTGCTCGACGAACGGGGCACGCTGCCCGACGGATCGGTGGAGTTCGCCGACCGGATCCAGGGCCTCATGAACCGCGGCGTGCGGCGGCTGGTCTTCGTCGTCGGCGGAGCTTACGGCTTCTCGGAGGCGGTCTACGCCCGGGCCGACCAGCGGCTCTCGCTGTCGAGGCTCACCTTCTCGCACCAGATGGTGCGGCTGATCTTCATCGAACAACTCTACCGCGCTTTCACCATCCTCGGCGGAGAGCCCTACCACCACCGATAAATCCGCTTCGTCGACGCACCACCCCCGATTCACAGCATCCGATCCTATGCGATTCTCCCGACACAACTTCACCAATCCCATCCGCGCGCTGGGGCTGCGGCTGCGAGCCCGGGCAATCCCCTACCTGCTGCCCGCCACCATCGCCCTCTTCGCCGTCAACATCTACTACATCGCCTTCCGCGTGGGCCGCGACGTCGATCCCGGGCTGAGGCACATCCGGACGGCCATCACCCGCATCGAACGCGAAACCGACCGCGTGGCCCGCAACTGGCTCGAAGCCGAGGACGACAGCCTCTACATCGAGAGGCTCTGGCGCGGCGACATCCCTCCCGGATGGAGCGAACAAGGGATCTCGATGCTGCTCTTCCGCGACACGACGATGGTCTACTGGTCGAACTTCCCGTACCAGGTCAACATGAACGACTTCTGGCTGACCCCGTCGCATTCGATCCGGAAGATTGGGCCGCGCCACGGGCTCATCCTCGTGCGGGCCCGCGGCAACCGATCGGCCGTGGTGACGATCAACCTCTACAACGAAGAGACCGGCCTCTTCAACCCCTATATCTTCCGCGAACAGCGCATCGAGCTGCTGCCCACCTCCGACGGCCCCCATGCCCGGCAGATCGGAGCCACGCGCGTCGAAACCGACAACTGCGTCTTCTACCTCAAAGCCAAACCGCGCAAAGAGGTGCCCGGCGGAGCGGCCTTCTGCGGCTGGGCGGCGATCCTGCTGCTGTGTCTCTACCTCAAGAACCTGATCCGCACCCGCACGCGACGACACAACGCATTGCGCCATGCGGCCCTCTTTTTCATCGTCCTCGCGCTGCTGCGCGTCGGGCTCCACTACGTCGGCATTCCGAACGCCAACGGATCGCTGTTCGCCAAAGTATACGGCGCCAACAATGTCATCCTGGGGTCGCTCGGCGACCTCTTCCTCACGTTCGGCATGGGATTCGTCTACGTCGCGTTCCTGTTCAACATCCGGGCGAAACTGGCCTGGGACTGCCGGCAGCGCCCGGAACGGATCCGACAGATCGTTCTGGGACTCTATTGCCTGCTCACGGCGGTCGTCGTCTCCGTCTTCCACTACGCGCTGATCCTCTCGATCTACACGCCGCGCATCAATGTCCAGATATACGACATCTTCGACCTGTCGTACAACAGCGTGATCTTCTACCTGCTGTTCGTGCTCTTCGTCGGCATCCGGTTCCTGATGGTGCGGGTGCGGCACACGCTCTTCGCGACCCGGCGCCTGTGGCAGCGCACCCTGTTCACCGGCGGGCTGATCGTCCTACTGCTGGCCCCGGTCGAGTCGCAAATCCGATACACGGGCTACATCCTGCTGCTGTTCTACCTCACGATGGCACTCGTAGGCTACTCCCAGATCAAGTACCGCTACCTGGGCCCGTTCCTGCTCTCGCTGGCGATCTACAGCGCCTACTTCACCTTCTTCGCCACGCTGGAGGATACGGCAGCGCAAACCAATGCCCAACGGCTCTATGCTCGCATCCTCGCCACCTCGCCGCAAGACCGGATCATCCAGCAGGACGAAGAGGTGCCCGAGGGAGAACTGACGCCCGACATCCGGTTCCAACACTTCACCTACGTCCGGGTGACGGACGGTCGCATCCACTTCAAACACGGCAACGACAACGACTACCAGGCCCTGTTGGCCGCCGTGCCGAGCGGACACGACACGATTCTCTACGCCAACGGAGAGGCCCACTACCTGTTCAACTACGACGAACCGGGGGCGCGCCACGGCCTGCTGATCGTCTCGCGCCGCGACAGCACGCTGCTGGACGTGGCGGCGCTGTACGCCTACACGTTCCTGATCCTGTTCGTGCTGTGCGGTCTGCTGCTCGAACTGACCGGATATACGTTCGACATCCAGCGGTTCAGCAGCCGGATGACCTTCAAGATCCGAACGGTGGTGATCGGCGTGGTGCTCTTCGCCATGGTGGCCGTCACGACCGTCATCATCCGCCACACGATGGCTCAATTCAAGGGTGACAACCGGCGGGTGGTGAACACCACGATCCAGCGGCTGGCGACCGACCTCTCGCGCTACCTGACGCGCCATCCGCTCGACCGCGAAACGGCCGAGCGGTGGCTCGCGACGGAACAGAACAAGGACGAGTTCTCGATCAGCCTGTTCAGTCCGTCCGGGCGGCTGATCGCGTCGTCGGCCTACAACACGATCCACCTGGCCCGGATGCGGAGTCAGGCCTACCGCAGCCTGCACTACCTGAAACGGCCGATGTTCGTGATGGATATCGGGGGTGCGCAGTACACGTCGGCTTTCGTCCCGATCATCGTGGAGGGCGATCTGAAAGGCTACCTGAACCTCCAGTACTACGGGGCGGATGCGAACGGCGGATTCCTGCGCCACGAGCTGTTGGCCGACGTGCTGAACCTGTTCCTGATCATTCTGTGCATCTCGGTGATCCTGTCAGAGTTCCTCTATCGGCTGCTGACCAAGCCGTTCAACCAGCTGCACGAAGCGATGCGGAACATCTCGAAGATGCAGAAAATCGACGCGGCGGGCTCGAGTTCGAGCCGCCAGATCAGCGACGAGGTGGGGTTGCTCGTGGAGCAGTACAACCGGATGATCGACTACCTGGAAGAGAGCTACCGCCAGCTGGCGCGCAGCGAACGCGAGGGGGCCTGGCGCGAAATGGCCCGTCAGGTGGCCCACGAAATCAAAAATCCGCTCACGCCGATGCGGCTCAAAATCCAGATGCTGCAACGGACGCTGCGCCAACAGGAGGTGGAGACGGAGCTGAACCGCAAGGTACAGGAGACGCTCGCGCTGCTGCTGGATCAGATCGACCTGCTGACCAAGATCGCAAGCGAGTTTTCGGACTTCGCCAAGATGGGCGAGGGTCATCCGACGAAGATCGACCTGAGGGTGTTGCTACGGAACGTGGCGAGCCTCTATGCGGCTCACGACGGGATCGACCTGCGGCTGCTGGAGCCGGGGCCGGAGGCCGGGCCGGTATGGGTGACGGCGGATGCGGATCACCTGACGCGGGTCTTCGTGAACATCTGCCAGAATGCGGTGCAGGCGATCGGCGAGCGTCCGGAGGGGCGAATCCGAATCGAGCTGCATGTGTCGGAGGGTCGGGCGCGGGTACGGATCAGCGACAACGGGACAGGGATTCCGAAGGAGATTCAGGCGAAGATTTTCGTACCGAACTTCACGACGAAGGGCAGCGGCAGCGGGTTGGGACTTCCGATCTCGCGGAAGATCGTCGAGCTGCTGGGCGGCAGCATCGGTTTCGAGAGCGTGGAGAACGAGGGGACGACGTTCGTGGTCGATGTGCCGATCGATGCAGAGGCGGTTTCGACGGAGGCGTAACAGCCCTCCCGGGAGCCTCGGGCAGAGGCGGCCGGTGCGGAGTATCCGAGCAGCCCCGTCCCCGCCCCGGGCTACCGCGGTCGTGCGGATGGCGTGCAGCGTGGCGTCGGCAACGAGGGTACGGTCTGGTCTGCGTCGGTGCCCGACGGCAGCACGAACGCCTGGCGTTTGTTGTTCAGTGCGACGGCCATGAATCCTTCGACTGCGAGCAATCGCGGCAGCGGTTATCAGTTGCGTTGCCTCTCGGAATAAACGGGCAGGAGCTTTCACCGGAACCGATTGGGGACTTAAAACCCGGGCTTGGGCCCACTCTTCATTATTCTGCGTTGCTTTTTCATTACCCTCAGTCTGTCGGATTCGTCCTCGGCGCGCCTCCCCCGCGCCGCTGATGCGTCGCTGCGCCCGAGGGCGGCGATTCCTCTCGGAATCGCGCTAATCGCTCTTGACCTACAGCAATTCGCCGCCAGCGGTGACTGCAACGAGCTCCGACGAATTGCAGTCCGTCGCTTGGGGTGGCGGCGAACTGCGCGGCTCGAAGAGCCGCAGAAGCTGGGCCCAAAGCACAACCAAGAGCTCGCCCCAAATCTTTTAAGTTCGGCCTGTCGCCCATCCCCCCGAGCGGCAAAGCCGGCGACCCCAAAGGGTCGCAAGAGTAAAACCCTAAGCCCGGCCACCAACCTCGCCCCATTCTGTCGGGTTCGGGCTGCGGCGTCCGGCCCGGGCATCGAAGATGCCT
>NZ_CAJTUJ010000027.1 GCF_910579375.1 uncultured Rikenella sp. | reverse complement strand
GTCGGCTACTTCGGATTCAGCTGGTCGTCCGCGTTCTACGATTCGGGCGACCACTACCGTGGCCTGTGCTTGGATTTCCATTCGCAGAGCCTCGATCCCAGCTGCTCGGACTACCGCGGCTACGGTTTTCAGTTGCGTTGCCTCTCGGAATAAACAGAAGGGAAACAGGGATGCCGGAGTGTCGGTCGTCAAGAGTGGCCGGCAGAGTGAACGATAAATTCAGCAGTCCGCTGACCGACCGGTCAGCTATAGATTGTCAGGTATGCTCCGACTTTCGCCTCGCCGGCGACTCGGAGGCGTATCACTCGAGCGACTGCCAACACGGATGAGGCCCCGGGCTTCCGCAACAACACCTCGGGCGCGCTGAACAACGTCGGCAACGAGGGTTCCGTCTGGTCGGCTGCGACTAACGGGACGAACGGCGTCTATTTGCGTTTCGTCGTGAATGCGGCTCAGCCCAGCAACTCAAACAACCGTGCCAACGGCTTTCCGTTGCGTTGCCTCTCAGCATTTATCGCCCTCCCTGTTTCTTCTTTTTGCGATGCAGCGGATCCGGCGATAAGCGGGAATAATAGCGTTCGAATAAAATAATTATGGAAGAAAATAAAGAAAAGAGTTCAGTCGGCGAACGACCGGACACGTTGCTCGAAGACCTCTTCCGGGCCTACTTCGATGCGCGGAAACACAAACGGAATACACGCAATCAGTTGCGGTTCGAGATGGATCTGGAGACCAATCTGATCGAACTTTACAACCAGATTCACAGCCGGGAGTATCGGGTGGGGCCGAGCGTCTGTTTCATGGTGGAGCATCCGGTCAAACGGGAGATATTCGCGGCCGATTTTCGCGACCGGGTCGTGCATCATCTGTTATATAACTACATCTCGCCGATGTTCGAACGGACGTTTATCGCCGACAGCTATTCCTGTCTGAAAAACAAGGGGACGCTCTACGGTATTCAGCGGCTGGAGCATCACATCCGGTCGTGTTCGGACAATTATCGCGAGAGGTGCTATGTGTTGAAGCTCGATATTCAGGGCTATTTTATGAATATCGACCGGAGGATTATGTTTGAGATTATCGAGCGGGTGATGAGGAAGATGGGGCCGAGGAGGTCGCACAAGGGGAAGCCGTGGAACGAATTACTGGATTACGATCTGATTTTCTTTCTGTTGCGCGAGGTGGTCTTCAACGATCCGACCGAGAATTGCATCATTCGGGGGAGCCGGTCGAAGTGGGCAGACCTGCCGCGGAGCAAGAGTCTCTTTACGTCGCCGAAGGGGTGCGGGCTGCCGATCGGGAATCTGACGTCGCAGCTGTTCAGCAATATCTATCTGAACGATTTCGACCACTTTATCAAGCGTCGGCTGGGACTTCGGCACTACGGGCGGTATGTGGACGATTTTTATATCATCCATCGGGACAAGGAGTTGCTGAAGCGGCATATCCGCGAGATCGATGCCTACCTGAAGGAGCATCTGGGACTGACGCTGCATCCGAAGAAGATCTATTTGCAGGAGATTTCGAAGGGGGTGACTTTTCTCGGGGCGGTGGTGAAGCCTTATCGGCGCTACATGGTCAATCGGACGCGCAACCATTTCAGTGCGTTGCTGATGTCGATGAATGCCTATATCCGGACGCATCCGAGGCCGTCGCGGACGTTTCTGGTCTATATGCAGGCGGCGATGAACTCCTATCTGGGTTATATGACGCACTATAAGTGCTATAAGATGAAGCTGAAGATGATTCCGCGGATGGGCGAGGTGTTGAAGTTGGGATACCTGACGCACAATATGACGCGTTACCGGCTGTGTCGCGAGCTGCGCGACCGGCTGGGCGCGAACGGGGCGCAGTATCGGTTGCCGTGGGAGATGGAGTGCCTGCCGCTCTCGGCGAATCGGTCGGCCCGGGTGGAGGGGCTGCCCGAGGTGGACGAGGACTGGAGGCCGCTACGGGGCGAGACAATGGAGTGGGAGCCGCCGGTCAGCGTACCGGCTCCTGTGTCGGCTGTCCCGACTGAGCGGCGGCGGTAGCGATGCGCTGTTCGGTATAGCTGCGCAAGAGTTCTGCCGTTCGGTCGATCCCCAAAACCGACGAGTCGATACAAAGGTCATAGGAGGTCGCAGCGCCCCACGATTTGTCGGTGTAGAAGTCGTAGTAGGCGGCGCGCTTTTTGTCGATTTTCCGCATCATGTCGATGGCCTCTTTCGGGCTCTGTGCGCCGTGGCAGCGCATGATGCGCGCGATGCGGTCGGCTTCGGAGGCGTAGATGAAGGTGCTGATGCAGAGCGGCTCATTGCGCAGGATGTAGTCGGCGCAGCGTCCCACGATGACGCACGACCCCATTCGGGCCACTTCGTGGATCACGTCGGACTGGAATTTGAAGATGTTTTCGCCGGCCAGGGCGTTCCCCTGGCTGCGCATCGCTCCGCCTCCCATCATGAGGCTGGTGGCCAGGGCGTGCATCAGGGTGCTTGGCGCCTGTTCGTCCGCTTTTTCGAAACATTCCGGGTCGAGGCCGCTCTCTTTGGAGGCTTCGGCGATCAGTTCCTTGTCGTAGTAGGGGATTTGGAAGAGATCGGCGAGCCGGCGGCCCAGTTCGCGGCCGCCGCTGCCGAACTGGCGGCCGATGGTGATGACGAAGCGGGGTGTTTCCATGGCGAACGAATGGTTCTAAGTAGTTGTTATTCAGTGATAGCAGATGAGCTCGGCTGTGGTTGTATCCGGCGGAATTTCCGGAACTGTTTCCAGAGCAGAATCGCGGCCAGCGTAGTGGCGGCGCAGTCGGCCAGCGGCATGCTCATCCAGACGCCGTTCGCGCCGAAAAAGTTCGGCAACACCAACAGAAACGGTACGAGAAAGAGCATTTGCCGGGTGAGGGAGAGGAAAATCGCTTTGGGCGCCATCCCGATCGACTGGAAGAAGTTGGAGGTCACCATCTGGAATCCGACGATGGGGAACATGGCGAGAACGATCCGTAGACCGTGGCTCGAAATGGCGAGCAGTTCCGGGTCGTCCGTGAAGAGCATGGTGATGTGCCGCGGAAAGAGCTGGCAGATCAGAAAGCCGGTGGTGGTGACGGCTACGGCGCAGTAGACGACGTATTTGAAGGTACGGGTCACGCGGTCGAACTTCCGCGCGCCGAAGTTGTAACCGACGATCGGCTGCATCCCCTGATTGAGTCCCATGACGATCATCACGAAGAGCATCGCGATGCGGTTCACGTTGCTGTAGGCTCCGATGTAGAGGTCGCCGCCGTGGTGGAGCAGCGATTTGTTGATCAGGATGACGATCACGCTGGAGCAGACGTACATCAGGAAAGGGGCCATCCCGATCGACAGGATTCCTTTGACGATGGTTCGTTTGAGCCGGATCGTGGCGCGGGTGAAGTGGATGAAGCTCTTCTTGTTCAGGAAGTGGTTCAATTCGAGCCCCATGGCCACCGCCTGTGCGATGATCGTCGCCCAGGCCGCTCCGGCGATCCCCCAACCGAAACCGAAGATGAAGATGGCGTTGAGTATCCCGTTGAGAATCACGGCTGTGAGCATAATTGCCATGGCTCGTCCCGGATAGCCCGAGGCCCGAAGCATGTCGTTCAGCCCGAGGTAGACGTGGGTGATGACGTTTCCCGCCAGAATGATGAACATGTAGCTCCGCGCGAATCCGATCGTGTTGTCGCTGGCGCCGAAAAAGTAGAGTATCGAGTCCAGAAAAGGCAGCCCGATCACCGAGTAGGCGATTCCGATAACGGTGTTGAGGATGATGACGTTGCCGAGAATCAGCAAAGCACTGTCGCGGTCGTCCTGTCCCATCTTGATGGAGAGCTGGGTCGAGGCCCCGATCCCCACTAACGAGCCGAAAGCTGCGCCGAGGTTCATCAGCGGCATGGTGATTCCCAATCCCGACAAGGCCAGCGGCCCCACTCCGTGCCCGATGAAGATGCTGTCCATCAGGTTGTACAGCGATGCTGCCGTCATGGCGATGATCGCCGGGATGGCATAGCGCAGCAAGAGGGTGGATATTTTTTCGGTCCCTAAGAGGAGCGGCGAGGCTTGTTGAGCCATGGTCTGCGGTTAAAGAAAGAGGGGGACGGCGCACTGCGTCCGTCCGGTTCACAAAGATAGCTCTATTTTCGAAGTTGTCCCAACCTAAATTGCGGTTGCGATGCGGGGTTCGCGGGGGAAATTTAGAGTAGAGGCAGTCAGTGGGGCAGTGGTGGGCGGTTCACGTGCCGAGCGGCGCCGCCCCGGGCTACCGCTATCGCATCTCAGGTGCACTATTTTATATTGGTGCCGATGGTTACAGTTGGTCTTCTACGAACCGGGATACGGATGGTCTACACTTGGGATTCGGTATGACCTGGCTCACTCCTTGTCGCATGTATGGTAACGCTCACGGTTTTCAGTTGCGTTGCCTCTCGGAATAAATGGAGGCAAATGCTCCGCCCCGGGCCTCCGCGGCGGTGAGGAGGGCTTCTTATGGCACACCGGAAACGGCGGATACAGCTACTCTGCCTCGATGAACCAACAATCGGGTTTATACCTGCGCTTCATGATGAATGCGTCTCAACCCAGCCACTCATACCACAGTGCCGACGGTTTCCAGTTGCGTTGCCTCTCGGAATAAACGGCAGAGACCCCGCCCCGGGCTTCCGCGCCTTCGATGAGGGCGCGTTGTGGCACGTCGGCAACCGCGGGTTCGTCTGGTCTTCCGCCGCAAGCAGCATCTACGGCCTGGACTTGAGTTTCAGTTCACAGTACCTCTATCCCAGCAGCGTGGACTACCGCGGTCACGGTCTTCAGTTGCGTTGCCTCTCGGAATAAACGGGCGCGCCCCGGGCTACCGCGCACATACCTCAGGTGGATTATGGAGCGTGGGTAGCAATGGCCACAGTTGGGCGACCATAGTCGGCGAAAGCAAGAGTTTTCATTTAAGTTTCAACGCATCGATACTTCTTCCCAATAGCACAAACTACCGGGCCTACGGTCTTCAGTTGCGTTGCCTCTCGGAATAAATGGGTAAGAAATGGGTCAAGACGGAAGATCAGGGAGAAGAGAGCCGGAATGGCAAGATGGTATAAGCGAGAAAAAGATAAAGTGATTATTTTAGTGATTCCGATAAATTCCTGATTGATAAATTACTGGCTGTTTTTATATAAAATTCACTTTCGGGCCGGCCTTTTTGTGATTGACGGATTACCGTTGTAAAACCGTTGCGGCCGGTTTCAGCCTTTCGGGTCGTATCGGAGCCAGTTGGCGATCATGAGTCCCCCCTCCGGCGTGAGGATCGATTCGGGGTGGAACTGCACGCCGCGCACATCGTAGCGACGATGGGCGAGGGCCATGATCGCTCCGTCGGCATCCACGGCGGTCACTTTCAGGGTATCGTCCGGAAATCCGTGCCGATCGACGACCCACGAGTGGTAGCGTCCTACCTCCGGTCGGGCCGGAAGGCCAGCGAACAGCGGGTCGGGCTCGATGATTTCGATTCGGCTGGCGATGCCGTGGCAGACCTGCGGCAGGTTAGCCAGCCGGGCACCGAAGCACTCGGCGATGGCCTGTTCGCCGAGGCAGATGCCGAGGATACTTTTAGAGGGGGCGTATCGCCGGATCAAGGGCAGGAGGAGGCCTGCGTCCGAAGGCACTCCCGGGCCCGGCGAGAGCACGATTTTGTCGTAGGACTCCGCCGCCTCCAGCGGGATCCGGTCGTTGAGACGCACGTCGATCCGGTCGGCCCCGGCCTCGCGGAGCAGTTGGACGAGGTTGTAGGTAAAGGAGTCGTAGTTGTCGAGCACCAGAATTTTCATGTCGTTCGCGACCGGCGGATGTCGGACAAAGATAGACGAAAAATCGGAGCTATTCGGGTACGTAGATGATCTCGCCGTTCTCCAATTCGTAGGCGACGCCCACTTTGCGTCCTTTGGGGCCCGAACTCGTCTGCGATTCGGAGGGTTTGTAGCGCGTAATGGTCTGACCCTCTTTGGCGATGATCTCCATTTCGGGGGTGCCGGGATTTTTGACCATCGTATAGTCTTCCTGCGAGAAGAGTTCGGTCATGTTGAAGCGGGTCACCAGGGCGACCATCAGGGCGACGGCGAAGACCATCGCTACGTCGAAGAGGTTCGAGAGCAGCGCGACCGGGTCGTGGTCTTCGCCCGTGTTCAGGATTTTTCTGCGTTTCATGCCTGCGGGGTGTTGGGGTGAGCGTTCGCGTCCGGGCGGCGCCGTTCGAGCGCGAGGGCCGAGAGGTAGTCCAGCGAGGCGAGGTCGCGGGCGGCCCAGCGTTGTTCGATCTGGAGCAGGACGAAACCGACGGCGCCGGCGAAGAGGCCGATGACGGTGGTGGCGAAGGCGACTTGCATGTTGTAGGCCATGGTGGCGACGTCGCCGGTCGAGAGTCCGGTCAGGGCGGGCCCCATCGGAATCAGGGTGCCCATCAGGCCCAGAATGGGGCCGAATTTGGTCAGCAGCCGGGCGCGTCCCAGTGTCCGGTCGGCGGCGATCTCGTAGTCCGAAACGATGCGGTGGTTGGCGGCTTCGGAGCCGTTGCCGTCGATCAGTCGGCGGGCGGCACGGGTAAAGTCCGATGTCGGCTGGGCGGCGAGCAGTTCGCCGAAAGCGGGAAGGTCGGCGCTGTCGAGGCTGTCGAGTCGGGGACGGATCGCCCGACTGGCTTGGCGGCGTTGCTGGTATCGGTTATAAAAGCCGCCCAGTCGGAAAATCGCCTGGACGAAGACGAGAAGCAGGCCGACGATAACGGGTACCAGCAGGCCGTTCGATATCCAGAAGAGGAGGTTTGAAACGTATTCCATATTTATTAGTTGTGTTGTTTTTTCAGCTTTTTCAGGAGGCGGGGGGCGAAGTATCCCGCGGCGAAGAGCACGCCCGTGACCGACAGGGCCAGCCCCATGCCGCGCCAGTCGATCGGCGCGCTGTGGCTGACCACGATGGCCGACGGATGGAAAACGGTGCAGCAGATTGTGAGTGCGAAAATCAGCATCCCGGTCAGTAAGGTCAGTTCGATGCGGCCCTCTTCCGATGGAATCAGGGCTCGCGTCGCCCAGTCGCCGCCCGTCAGGATCACGAAGAGGCCGATGGCCAGCCAGATACTGACGGCGGTGAACGAACTTCCGGCGAAGGTGAAAAAAAGATTGATTTGCAGGTAGAATATCGCAGGGAAGATCAACAGGGTCGGGATGTATCTCATCCAGCGGGTCTTGCGCCGGGGAACGATCCTTGCCCGACAGTTGCCGAATGTCAGCAGCAGGTCGAGCATCACGATCAGCGAGATGTTCATCAGGGCATCTTTGGCGTAGAGCGCCTGTTCGACCTGGAGCTTGTTGAGCTCCAGCGCATACGGGTGGCAGAACCAGACGAAGCCGGCGCAGAGCAGGCCGAACACCACCCCCTGCCAACGTCGGGGCAGGAGGCTGTCGGTCAGTACCGTCTTGACGAGCGCCAGCAGGGTCAGAAGGAGTAGAACGCTTTCCATAGTCGGGGTTATGCCTTTCTTTTACGCAGCTTGCGGATGATTCGGATGCCGCCTGCGGCGGCGCAGATCAGGCCGAAGGCTCCCAGGGCGATACCCAGGCTGCCGAAGGGTCGGCGGGTGTCGGCGGCGCGGTTCAAGGTCTCTTTTTTGAGCACCGTTCCCTGCTGTTCCGTGCCCTCCGACGGGGCGGCGGAAAGGGCCCGGTCGACGGATGTCCGGTAGGTTTCGGCCTCTTCGGGAGTCAGTTGCCGACCGATGAAGTCGCGCAGTTTGGCGTTGTCGCAGGTGAAGCCGCTGCATGCCGCTCCGTGACGGGTCACCAGCCCGCTGTGTAGTTCGGAGAGGCTCTTCAGCTGTTCCGGCGTAGCCTGCCAGTAGCCTTTGCGGGCGGTCTCCAGCATGACGGCTGTCATCTCTTGCAGGGCGGCGGGGTTTTCGCGTTCGAAAAAGGCTTGGGTGCCTAAATGCAGGTGGTCGGCGACATAAATATGATAGATGCCGTCCCAGATCTCCCGGTCGATGGCTGCCGGTTTCATGACGTTCCATCCGTAGGTGTTCCGCACGACTTCGGTCAACCGTTCGGCCGAAGAGGCGCCTCCCTGCATCTGTTCGCGGATATAGACCGGATTGAAGAGGGTGGTGCGCGTTTCGACGCCGATGGCGGCTTTGAGCTCTTGTACGCGGGCGTGGTGGCGGTTGCGCAGGTCGTTGAAATAGGTGTCGGGATCGCGCCCCGTCACGTTCCGGACGGTCAGGTTCAGGCCGCCCATGAATTCATACACGTGGTCGAGGCTCAGCGCGCCCCAGGTGTGGCTTTGGCGCGGCTGGACGACGGCATCGGTGTTCTGCAGGGCGGCTTCGAAGAGGCCGGGATGGAAGTCGCCCCACGCTTCGGAGCTGCCGTAGGCGGCGCCCATGTTGTTGAGGTAGGTCGCGGCGATTTCGTTGTCGGACTCCCACCGGTCGCCGCTTTCGACCAGCGCAGTAATGCCGGTGCCGGTCATGCCGTTCAGGCCGCCGAAAATCCGGCGGGTCGAGAGTTCGCGGGCCGCTTTCGGTGAAAAACCTTTTTCGAGCAGCACTTTTTCGGCAGCCAAACGTCCCTGGGCGACGTAGTTTTCGCCGTCGTCGAGTGCGGCTGTCAAGTCGACCGCTTTCTGGATCAGGGCTAACCGGGAAGCGGCTAAGTCGCGCAGCTGGCCGGAGGTCTGTACCACCACGTCGATCCGCGGGCGGTTCAGCTCGGAGGCCGGAACCGGACGGATGTCCATCACACGGCCGAACTGGTCGCGGATGGGCTCTACGCCGAGCAGCCACAGAATCTGGGCGATGGTGGCTCCTTCGCTTTCGATGAAGGCGCCCGACCAGAGGGTGAAACTCACTTTCTGCGGATAGTTGCCGCCGTGGTTTTTCAGGTAGTCGGCCAGCATCTGTTCCCCCATCGCGACGCCTTTGGCCCAGGCGTCGGGCGAGGGAGTCGCCTCGGCGTTGATGGAGTAGAGGTTGCGCCCGGTGGGCAGGGTGTTCGGGTTGGCGATGTAGTCGCCTCCCGGCGTCGGGGCGAGGTAGCCGCCGTTCAGGGCTCGGACGAGCGATGTCAGTTCGGCGTTCGGGCTCTCTTCCAGGGCGGAATGGTAGTTGCGCACGTTCGTTACCGCGTCGGCGATCTGGGTCAGGGCTTCGGCCCATGCTTTTTCGGCAGCCGATAGGGTGTCGGTCGGTACGGTGGATGGGGCGGCGGGTCTGGCGCGAAGCATGGCCAGGCGGTTTTTGGGCTGCGACAGAGTCTGAATCTGTCGGGCCCGGGCCAGCTGTTTGGGCGAGATGCCCAGCGAAGTCAGGGCGGCTTCCGTCGTCCATGCGGGCTGGGTCAGCAGGCGTTCGACCGTCTGACGAGCGGAGGTTTGGTAGCGGCGGTTGAAAAATGCAGCCCGGTCGATCTGCTTCTGCGTGACTTTACCCGTTGCCTTGTCGAGTGCGGCCAGTCCGTAGGCGATCGGGTCGGTGGCGAGCAATTCGACCGACGAGCGGATCTTTTCCGGGGGGAACGCCGCGCCGAGGGTGTACATTCCGCCGGCGATCTTCTCGGAGCAGAGCTCTTCGGCGAAATTTTCGATCCGTTCGATCTCTTCGTCCGTGTAGGGCCGATTCGGCACGCTGTCTAATTTCAGATCGCGATGGAGCCCCATTTGCAGGGTCAATTGTTTGATGGAGAGGTTTTCGTGTGGCATCCGTTGGGACTCTTCTTGGGCGAGGTAGTTTCGGATGCGTTCCGACAACGTCTCCACCGTGCTGCGCAGGGCGGTTTCGATAAAAGGCGGGGTCAGGTGCGATACGGTGGCGGCGTAGGTGCGCCGTTTGGCGATGATCCCTTCGCCCACGTCGCCGATCGTGTAGAGATAGAGGTGGGGCAGATCGCCCACTAACCGGTCGCTCCAGTCGGCGGTCGAGAGGGCGACCTGTTTGCCGGGGATGAACTCCAGCGAGCCGTGCGTGCCGAAGTGGAGCATGGCGTCGGCGCCGAAACCGTAGCGTGTCCAGAGGTAGGAGGCCAGGTAGTGGTGCGGCGGGATCGGGTTGTCGCCGTGAACGGCGGCGAAGGTATTCTCGCCGGTGCTTTGGGTCGGCTGGGGCAGCAGGACGATGTTCCCGAACCGGATCCGGGTTACGGCGATGCTGTCGCCGGCGGTGTAGAAGGCGCCCGGAGCTGCGCCGTGTTTGGCGGTCAGCTCGGCGTACTGTTCCGGTCGCAATGTCTGGCGAAGCCAGCTGTCGTAGTCTGCGGACGGAATCAGTTCGGGATGACCGGAGTGCAGGTAGCGCTCGATGTTCCCCTCGGCATAGCTGTTGAAGACCGGGCCGCGCTCCATCACCAGTTCTTCGAATTCCTTTTCCGAAGCGGGCAGGCCGCTCAGGTCGTACCCCTCGCTCTGCAGTTTCTTCAGAAAATTGTACAGCGAGGGCAGTACCTCGAGTCCCGAGGCGACCAGCGAGTGGCTGCCGGGGCCTTTGAAGTAGTAGACGGCCACTTTTTTATTCTTGTTGGGCTTCGTGCGGAGTTTCAGGTAGTTCGCGACGGTGGCGGCGAATTGTTCTGTCCGGCCGGGTATGGATTTGAAAAGGTAGAGTCCCTCGTTGTCGATGAATTGGGCGTTGAGGGCCATCGGAACAATGCCGCCGTCGAGTTCGGGCATGACGATGCTCTGGCTCAGGAAACCGCTTACCATTCCCTGTCGGTCTTCCATCCAGCGGTCGTAGGTGTCGTTGAGGGTGAGGGGGCAGAAGAGCGGAATGTTCCGTTCCCGGAGCCACTCGACGGCCCGTTCGCCCTGTCCCATCGCCAGACGGCCGTGGGGCAGGTAGACGACGGCGTCGGGCCCGATCTCCTGCAACAGCTCCAGCCGTCGGCCGAAGCTCGAAATCGGATAGACGTTCATGCCGCGCCGTTCGAGTGCCGTAATCAGTGAGTCGAGGTGCTCTTTGTTGGTGTCGAACGGCCCGGCCATGCCGACCAGCAGAGTCACTTTCGGGCCGTTTGGGCGGCGGAAACCCTGAGCGGTGTAATAGGTGTCGAACTCGTCGACAGTGGAGAAGGTCTGTTCGTCGTCCAGATGGAACAGGACGTCGCTGCTGATCGCCACGGGCGGTTCGACGGGGCCGGTAAAGAGCTTCCGGCCCTTCAGTTCGCGGCGGATGTAGTTGAACAGGCTGCGGTAGTTCCGTGTGCCGCCGTTGTCTAGGTAGGCTTTCACGGTGGACTGTCGGACGGAGTCGAGGCTCGTGATGCGGTTCACGGGGTCGGTCACCGAGGTGGAATAGATCGGTGTCCCTTTGGCCTTGAGTTTTTCGAGCAGGGCCCGGTGGTCGTCAGTCATCCGGATGCCCATGCCGAAGATCAGCACGGCGTCGTAGTTTTTCAAGGTCTCGAACTCTTCCAGTTCCACCGAGAAGAGTTTGATCGAGCGGTTATCCAACGATTGGGCCATGCGGGCCGTCTGGTAGCGCGGGAAATTGACCAGCGCCACCCGGGTCGGTCTCAGGAGAGCGTAGCCGACGCCCGCGAGTGCGAGGAGAACGAAGCCGAGCAGCAGTATCTTTTTGCGGTTCATAGGTTAGTGTTTTTTTCGGGCGAGTTGTTCGATGTCGAGCGAGAGACCGGCAAAAAAGGTGATTCCCGGCGAGACGGAGGTGTTGAAACTGTGGACGTCGGGCCGGTAGTCGAACAGGTTGTCGGCGCCGAGACTGAGGCTTACGGCGTTGCGGAGCCGTTGGGTCACGACCAGCTTCCACATGGTGTAGGCCGGGTAGCGTTGCCGGTAGAGGGCTCCCGTCGTGCCGTCCGGATTCACGTAGGCGTCGTCGAAGGTGTGGGTCGTCACGGCGCTCAGGATGCGGCCGGTCAGGTTCACGTCCAGTCCGTAGTTCTGGCGCTTGAGACCGTATTCGAACCGGACGGTGGCTGTGTGCGGCCGGGCGGTCGAGGTGTTGACCCCGTCCACCGGCTGGGAGTCGTGGATGTAGGCGTACGATGCGGTGATGCCGAATCCGTAGGGGAGTTTGACCGAGACGTTGGCATCGATGCCCCACACGGTGGAACGGCCGATATTGGTGTAGAACGAGGAGTCGGCTGCGGCATTCCAGACGGTCGAGATCTTGTCCCGGATGCGGTTGTAGTAGCCGATGACGGAGGCGGAGACGCGCTTCTGTGTGTATTCGGCCGACAGGGAGAAGTTTCGGCTCTTTTCGGGAATCAGGTCGGGGTTGCCGATCAGCTGGAACATCCCCTGGTGACTCCAGTCGGTATACAGCTCCTTGAGCGTCGGAGATTTAAACCCTTCGCCGTAAGAGGCCCGGAAGGTCATGGGGCGGAGCTTGTACATCAGGGAGACTTTCGGGCTGACGTGGGCGCCGTAGGTCGAGTGGTAGTCGAGACGGGCGCCGTAGACGAGGTTGAGTTTCGGAACGAGGTTCACGTCGTGCTGGGCGAAGGCTACGTAGGTCTCGGTCGAGTGTTTCGGGTCGTCGCTGTCGAACTGGTAGGTGTTCAGTTTGTCGCCGAAAAATTCGAGACCGGCGGTCAGTGTCCCGGCTTTGCGGAAGGTGTTGTTGTATTGGAGCCGGGCCGTATGTTGTATGTTGACGTAATTTTTGTCTTTCTCGTCCAACCGCAGGTAGTAGTCGAACTTGTCGTATTCGTCGAATTTGTAGCTCGCCTCGATGTTCTGTCGCTCATTGACGGCGTAGTTCAGATGGATCCGGCCGGTGTAGCCGCGGAACAGGTCGTGGACTTTGTCGCTGGAGTATTGTTCGTGGTTGTAGTAGGTGCCGGCGAGGGTCATGGTGAGCGGATCGACCGGTCGGATGACGAATTTCTGATCGATGTCCCAGTCGCTGTAGCCGTAGATATATGTCGTGCCCAGTGTCTCGCCGTCGGGCTGCTGTGTGCCGTCGGGATATTCGATATAGGAGAATTTCCGGTCGGTCATCGAATAACTGTTGCGGTGTTTGTAGGTGCCCGTCGTGAAACTGTTGAACCGGCGGGTGTTGAAGCCCAGCGAGCCGCCGTAGCGTTGTTCGTTGAGGCTTCCGTATCGGCCGTTGAGGTTCAGCTGCCAGGGCTCGGTGGCTTTCTTGGTGATGATGTTCACCACACCGCCGATGGCGTTCGAGCCGTAGAGGGCCGAGGCGGCTCCCTTGACTACTTCGATCCGCTCGATGTTCGCTACGTTCAGCCGGTCGTAGTCGATGTTGTCGCGGGCTTCGCCGGCGATCCGTTCGCCGTCGATCAGGAAGAGCACGTAGTTGGCGCCCATGCCCGCGAGATTGATGTTGGCGGTGCCGCCGTGGCTGGTGAATTCGATGCCCGGCATGACCAGCTCCAGCAGGTCTTTGACGGTGGTGGCGTCGGTTTTCCGGATCTCTTCGGAGCGGATCACGCGGGTGATGACCGGAGCGTCCTTGAGCAGCTTCGGCGTGCGGGTGGCGGTCACCACGATCTCTTCCGATTTCAGGTCGTAGAGCGGATCGTCGGCTCCTCCGGGAGGGGTTTTCTCTTTGGCAGAGAGGGCCGGACGGCCCAGCAGAGCCAGGCTGCCGACCATCAGCAGAGTTTTGTGGCGCATGGTCTTATTTTACCGGATATTCGTATGTGAAAGTGATGTGGCCGCCTTCGCCCAGGTCGTTGGTGTAGTCCTCAAACCGTACTTTGGCGTATTTGCCTTCGGCCGTGCGGATCAGGTAGATGTCGGGGTGTACGACGTAGGTCGGCGGCATGCCGGAGCTGGTATACCAGTCGGCGAGTACTTCGTTGCGGGACTGGTCGGCGGTTTCGCGCATGGTCGGGAATGTGATCTCGGCCCGGACGTCGGGTGTGTAGGTGACTTCGGCGGGATTTTCGGTCACGGCGCTCATTTCGGCCGCTTCGGTTTTGAAAGCTCCTCCCCGGCCGGGGCCCGAGGCTCCGCCGTTGGTGCGGATGTCGCCTCGGTGGAAAGCGAGATCCCACGAACGGCTGTCGGCGAGGGCGGTATAGCTGCCGTCGGTCTGAATGGTGTCGCTTTGTTCGAACGAGAAGTAGGTCCAACGGTCGAAAACGGGCGCGCGTACGGTGAATGTGCCGCTGGCGGGCGGAGGGGTGACTCCTTTGTCGTCTTTGCAGGCAGTGAAAGTCAGCGTGGCGCACAGAAGGGCCGAGAAAAAGAGCGAACGTTTTTTCATGGTATATTTTTTTGTTGTGAATCGATTGGGAAGGCAGAGATGAAAAAGAGCTCCTGTCCGTTTCCGGCATGGCTTCCGGATGGGACAGGGGCTCTCGGGCATTTATTTAGTTGGCTTACAAAATAAATTCGCTGACATCTTTGCGTGATTTTTACATCGCAAAGGTCAGCGAATCCGGGCGGGGCGGAAATCCCCAAATGTGAGGAAAAAACGGAGAGGATATCCCCGATTTTGGTAGTGGGACGAGGAGCGATTATTCGACCTCCGACTGGTCTAACAGGTTGTTCAGCAGGGCGTAAACCGTCAGCCCCGAGACGGTTTTGATGCCGGTCTTCCGGCTGATGTTCTTGCGGTGCGAGATGACGGTGTGTACCGAGATGTGGTGCGCGTCGGCGATCTCTTTGTTGGTCATCCCTTTGGCCACGGAGACGAGGATCTCGCTCTCGCGGTCGGTCAGTTCGTAGTTCTCTCCAGTCGCGTTGTCGCTCTCCCGGGCCCGTTCTTCAATGGCCCGGCGCAGCTTGCGGACGATTTTCGGTCGGTCGTCGTAGATGTGCACGGCGCCGTGGTACTGCTTCAGTGTCTCCGGCTCGATAAAGCCGTAAACGACGGCTACCCAAGTCGTTTCGGGCAGGCGGTCGAATAGGCCGTGGAGGGTGTTCCGTTTTCGAAAGTCGATCACGGCGGGGTCGATCAGTACCAGGTCGGGTCGCACGATCGGAGCGCGTTCGAGCAGCGGGTCGAGCTCGTCGAAAAGGCCGCAGAGGTCGAACTCGCCGCCCGTGCCGGTCAGCACGGACTGCAATCCGGCGGCGAGCAGGGGCGAAGGCTCGACGATGGCGAGCCGGATTTTTTTGTTCGGTCGGTCGTTCATCGCGTCTTCTCCTCCAATTGTTCGACCAGTGGTACCAGGATGCGATCCTCGATCAGGGAGTGTTTGCTCAGGTCGTCTTCCAGCAGGAAAAGGTCGAGCAGCAACCGGTTGCGCGACGCTTCGGGCAGGCTGTCGGGCAGGTATTTGATGAGGATGTTTTTCAGGTCGCCCAGTTTCTCTTCGATGTTGCTGTGGTTCTCCTCGAACTGGCCGATGGAGTAGCCTTCGTCGGAGAGGCGCCCCTCCGACAGGTTGTGGATATAGGGGAAGACGACGGTCTCTTCGTAGTTGAAGTGGCTGATGACCTCGCGGCTGTAGTCGTCGAAGAAGTGTTCCAGAATCCGTCCGTTCCGGGCTTCGCAGCCGGCGGCGAGGGTGAGCACCTGTTGCCGGATTTCGGGTATCTGGTTATCGAGGTAGTCGGTGTGCGACCGGTGCAGGTAGCGGGTCAGCTCTTCGGCTGTGAATGAATCGAGCTGGTCGGGTGAGGGCAGGAAGTCGTCGAAGGTGTAGATGTGGCACACCAGCAGAAAAAGGCTGGTCGAGAGGTCGTGCGCGCGGCAGATGTCGCCGACGCTTTTTTCGCCGAAACCGAGCCGGATACCGAACCGAGGCAGCACGAACAGCAGTCGGTAGTTGGTGTGGATCAGTTCGGCCATCTTCTGGTGTTCCGAGAAGAGCAGGTGTTTCATGGGCAGTCCAGGAGGAGTTCGTTCGGTGCAAAGATGTCGATTTCGGAGCAGATGTGAAAATCGACGCTGGTCGAATGGGGGAATTCGGCAGCGGCCGGTGGCGCCGGTGGCGCCGGTGGCGGGATTTATCCGTATCTTCGCGGGAGCTATGAAAAAGACAGTCGCTACACCGCGGCAGGAGGCCGCACGAAAGACCCGGGGAATCGCTTATGCGTTGATCTCTTCCGCCACATTCGGACTGATTCCGTTGTTCACCGTTCCGATCTTGTCGGCGGGGACGATGTCCGGGCCGTCGATTTTGTTTTACCGTTTCGGGCTGGCGACGATTTTGATCGGTCTGATCGGAGCGATGCGGGGAAAGAGTTTCCGGATCAACTTCCGGCAGGGGACGAAGCTGGTGGTGCTCGGGTGGTTCTATGCCGCCACGTCGATGTGGCTGTTGGAGTCGTACAGCATGATTCCCAGCGGGGTGGCGACGACGATCCATTTCCTCTATCCGGTGCTGGTGACGCTCATTATGATGACTTTTTATCACGAACCGAAGTCGATTTGGATTTTCGGAGCGTCGGCGGTCTCGATCGCCGGAGTGGCGCTGCTCAACTGGACGGGCGGCGCGGTCAGCTATGAGGGGATTGCGACGGCGCTGCTCACGGTGGTGACCTATTCGATCTATATTGTCGGGGTCAATAAGTCGGGGATCGGACGGATGGATCCGATTCCGCTGACTTTCTACATCCTATTGGCGGGGGCGTTGATGTTTGCTACGCATGCCGAGATGACGACGGGAATCGAGCTGGTGCGGGACGGGCGGACGGCGTTCAACCTGCTGGTGCTGGCGCTGGTTTCGACGGTGATTTCCGACCTGACGCTGGTGATGGCGGTGGAGCGGGTGGGGTCGACGATCGTTTCGGTGCTGGGGTCGCTGGAACCGCTGGTGGCTGTCCTGGTGGGTGTCTTCTGGTTTTCGGAGCCGTTCGGGTGGAAAGGTGCGCTGGGGTTGAGTCTGATTATCGGGTCGGTGGTGGTCGTAATCCTCCAAACGGAGAAGAGGCGTAAATAATTTTCTTTAAAAACAAACGGGGAGACGCCGAAGCAGCTCCCCGTTGCCGGATTTACGGTATGGAAATTCTCCGTTAGAAGTTGAACTGAACCATCATTTGAGCCCGGTTCGCATGCGCTTTGGCATGATCCGCATTCTTGCGCGTGCCGTAGAGGTATTCCGCGCCGACGCTGAAAGCCGGAGTGATGTGGTAGAACAGGTTACCCACGATGTATTGCGACAACCGATAAGTGTCCGGAGCCTGAGCAAAATAGTTGTTGCGGTTCCATACGCTTACCTGACTGTACGCTGCATTCATCTGCCAGCTCGGGCTGAAATTCACCTGGAAACCCGCCAACCAGCCCATGGCCGGCAAAGTCTGCAAACGGCCGCTCCGCAGCGGATTCGAAACCAGGTCGTAGCCGTTGCCGTTCAGGTCCTGGATGTAGTTTTCGATCCCCTCGCCGTAGACCACCTGTCCGAAAACGTTCGCCGCACGACTCAGCGCGATCCGACCGCTCAGCATGGCCCCCCAGCCCACCTTTGTGATGGTACTCAGGTTCACATTGTCGTAGTAGTTCATCGTACGGATGATCCCCGACGCACGCAAGTGGCTGCGCCCCTGCGCCCAGTTGTACTGGAAGTAGACCGGGAAGTCCGGAACCCGTTGAGGTACGATATAGGCCGCTTCGCCCGGAGTCGTGGCGCTCACGCCCGGCATTTCGGCCGCTACCGCGAATTCCCAGTTCGGGCTGATCTGCAAGTGGTAGCGAACCATCAGATTCCGTTGGTACGTATAGGCATTCGGCCCCTGGAAGTCGATCGTGGTCGGCGCAGCGTCCAGGTCGACGAACGTCGTGGTGCGCTGACCGAACGTCAGGCCTTTGAACGACACATAGGCCTCGCGCAACCGAAGAACGTTGTCTCCGCCGCGGAAGTCCGTTTCGACGTAGGTCTCGATGTTACCCAGCGCCTTGGTGTGTACGATGGTCTTGAAGAAGAGCCGCGAGGTGCTGGCATCCATCCGGAAACGCTGTTTGTTCGACGGCGTCTGGATCATCGGGATGTCGTACGTCACGAAGTCCTTATTTTGGATCACATTGCTCCAGTCATACGTCGTCCGGAAGCTGACGAAGCCCCCGATCCCGAACACCGCCTTGTTGGCCCGATCCGAGATGATGAAATTCGGGACACCCGATTGTTGGAACCCCGGTTTGACGGTTTGGGCATAGATGTCGATCGCCCGGCCTTTCAGCATCCAGACGTCGTCCGTTTGCGGATCGGCGCCGATGATCCATACCGTGTTGCGTTTGTCGTGGCGGTGCCGTTGCGGATTTTCGCTGGAGGCGGCGGTAGAGGCATCGTCGGCCCAGGCGCCGAGCGATCCGAGCCCGAGAGCTGCGGTGGCCAGTAACGTGTAGAAGGTTTTCATAAAATAAGATGGTTTAAATGGGTAAATAATGAAATAGGTGGATATAAAAACCTCCTTGGGCAGGAACAATTTTTGTGCCACAGGCGATGCGACCGGCGGACGGAAGAGGCGTCGGTTCGTTCGCGTTCTATGAGGCGGCGGGTAGGGTTTGTGCCGCGAAATCCCTATTTTTGTCCCCATGAAAACAAAATCGCAACCGGCTTCGGGCCGCATACAGATCGCAGTAGAGGAGGGGAGTACGTTGTTGCCCTTTCTGTTCGCCTATTTTTCGGGCCGGAGCCGGACGACGGTCAAATCCTATCTGGCTCACCGCCAGGTCGCGGTGAACGGGTGTATCACGACTCAGTTCGATACGCCGCTCGTGCCGGGCGATCGGGTGGAGGTTGATCTGGGGCGGGTGCGCGAGGGGATTTCGCATCCGAAGTTGCGCATCGTCTACGAGGACGACGACCTGATCGTGGTCGAGAAACGGAACGGGCTGCTCTCGGTGGCGACCGACAAGCAGATTATGCAGACGGCCTACAGCATCCTGAGCGAGCATGTGAAACAGGACGATCCGCGGAACAAGATATTCGTCCTGCACCGTCTGGATCGGGAGACCTCCGGGCTGATGATGTTCGCCAAGAGCGAGGAGGTGAAGACCCGGGTGCAGAGCAGCTGGACGGAGACGGTCGTGGAGCGGAAATATTATGCGGTGGTCGAGGGGCGGGTGGAGCAGGCCGAGGGGGTGATTTCGACCTACCTGACCGAGAGTAAGGCGATGAAGGTCTATGTGACGAACCGCGAGGAGGGGAAGAAGGCCGATACGGCGTTTCGGGTGTTGAAGTACTCGGCGCGGAACGACGTGACACTGCTGGAGCTGGAGCTGGAGACGGGCCGCAAGAATCAGATTCGGGCGCACATGGAGTACATCGGTCATCCGATTGTCGGCGATAAGAAGTACGGTTCGCGGCGGGCGTTGATCGGCCGGGTGGCGCTGCATGCGGGGGTGCTGAGCTTCATCCATCCGACCACGGGGAAACGGCATGACTTTTCGACGCCGGTGCCTCGGAAATTCTCGGAACTCTTTTAGCCGGCGGTGGTCGAAAATGAAATCGGCGGGGCGAACCTTTGCAATTCAGGTTCGCCCC
>NZ_CAJTUJ010000026.1 GCF_910579375.1 uncultured Rikenella sp. | reverse complement strand
GCTTTTGCGGTTCATAGAACCGCCGGGCCTGCGCGCTGGGCCGTTCGGCCCACCCCCGGAGCGCGCAGCCCGAACCCGACAGAATTGGAGCGGCGAATGGGTGCTTTGCTCCTGCGACTCGCAGAGTCGCGCGGGCCGGACGCCTCCCACCGGGAGGCCCGCAACACGCCGCTCACGCGCCGAGAGTTGCTGTTCCTCCCGGGCGTCCGACCCACCAAAGTCAAGCTAGATAGGGTAGAGGCTGTCGGTTACTTGGTGTAGAGGCTGGCATTAAAACGCCCTGTGGGCGCGTTTATTCCGAGAGGCAACGCAACTGAAAACCGTGGCTGCGATTGCTTGAGTTAGAGGGATGGAAACTCTTCGTATGGAAATCCAAATACCTCACCGTGACCTCCTTTGTCATCGATGTACATGACCAGGAGTATCCGCCGTTGCCGACATACCTTGCAGTGCCCTCCACATTCGCCCGCCCATAGTCGCGGAAGCCCGGGGCGGCCAGATTTCATCCCGTCCGTTGTGCAATCCACCTATTTCTCTTAACTTCGCACATGGAGAAAACCGGAACCTGTCCGTTTCGGAAATCTGCATTCAAAAAAACATCGAACCATGAAAAAATGGATTGCCACCCCCGACGCTCCGGCAGCCGTGGGGCCTTACAGCCAAGCCGTTGAAGCCAACGGAACACTCTACATCTCGGGCCAGCTACCCATCGATCCCAAGACCAAAACGATGCCCGCCGGCGTGCGCGAACAGACCGTTCAGAGCTTGAAAAACATCGCCGCCATTCTCGAAGCCGCCGGGTATACGAAAAACGACGTCGTGAAATCGACCGTCCTGCTGGCCGACATCGCCGATTTCGCTACGATGAACGAAGCCTATGCCGAGTTCTACACCGACAAACTGCCTGCGCGTGTGGCTTATCAGGTCGCTGCGCTGCCTATGGGAGCGTTGGTTGAAATCGAAACCGTTGCCGTGAAGGGATGACGATTCTCCTGACCATCCTGATCGTCGTATCGGTCGCTGCGGCTGCTGCGCTGTGGGCCCAGTGGCGGAGCGAACGGCGTGCGGCGCGGGCGATTGCCGAGGAGTTGGAGACTGCGCGCGAAGAGCTCGCTGCGACCCAGGCGTGGGGAACGGAGAACGCTGCCTTGCGAGCCGAAGCGGCGCTGCTCGGAGGACGGTTGGACGAACAGCAGGAGGCTTTGCGCAGGAGTGCCGAGGAGAATGCCGCTTTGCGCGACGAGTTGAGCCGGGCGAGGGCCGATGTGCGTATCTGGAGCGAACGGTTCAAAAATCAGACCACCGAGCGGGAGAAACTTCAGCAACAGTTCGCCGACCACTTTCGCAACCTCGCCAACGACATATTGGAGGAAAAGAGCCGGCGGTTTACCGACACCAACCGGAAAAATATCGATGACCTGTTGAAGCCGTTGAGCGAAAACATCGAACATTTCCGCCAGCGGATCGAACGCGACTCCACCGAACGGAAGGTGTTGGAGGCCGAGATCAAACGGCTCCACGAGATGAGCAATCGGGTGAGTCGCGAGGCCAACAACCTGGCGACGGCGTTGCGCGGCAACAGCAAAACGCAGGGCGACTGGGGAGAAATGATTCTCGAAACGCTGCTCGAAAGCTCCGGGCTGCAAAAGGGGATACACTTCCGTGTGCAGGAGGATTTTCGGACCGAAGAGGGGGATCATGTACGGCCGGACGTCGTGTTGGTCTTGCCGGACGACAAACAGATGGTCATCGACTCGAAAGTCTCGCTCACGGCTTATGCCAATTATGTCGAGGCGGCGGATGACCCGGACGAGGGGATTCGGCGGGCGGCGCTGTCGGCCCATGCGGCCTCGGTGCGGCGGCACATCGACGAACTCGCTGTGAAAAGCTATCAGAAACTGGCTGCGGGTTCGCCGGACTTCGTCATCATGTTCGTGCCGAACGAACCGGCCTTTCTCGTGGCGTTGCAGTGCGATGCCAAACTGTGGGACGATGCGTATCGCAAGAAGGTCATCCTGAGCAGTCCGACGAATCTTTTCGCGATTCTCAAAATCGTGGACGACCTCTGGCGGCGCGACAATCAGGATCGGTATGCGATGGAGATTGCGCGGCAGGGGGGCGCGTTGTACGATAAATTCGTCGGTTTTGCCGAGAATTTCTTAGCTGTGGGCGATGCGTTGGGGCGGACGGACAAGGCCTATCGGGCTGCTCTCGGGCAGCTCAGGGAGGGGAATGGCAACCTCGTGCGGCGGGCCGAGTCGCTTCGGAAGTTGGGAATCAAGGCCTCGAAGAAGATGCCGCAGGCTTTGACGCCGTTGGACGACGCCACAGAGTTGCCGGAACCTGATCGGGCTGTGGAGGAGGATAACGATTCAACCGCTTTGCAAAGATGATCCTTTTTCCCCACTGTAAAATCAATCTCGGTTTGCACATCACGGCGCGGCGGGAGGACGGCTATCATGAGATCGAGACCCTGTTTTATCCGGTGCGGGGGCTGTGCGATGCGGTGGAGATTTTGCCCGGTTCTACGAATGGAGGGATTGATTTTTCTTCGACCGGTCTGGCGGTGGATTGTCCGGAGGAGAAGAATCTGTGTGTCAGGGCGGCGAAAATCTTGCGGGATGCCTTTCCGGAGCCGTTTGCGGCGGCGGGCGGGGTGCGGATTCATCTTCACAAGACGATCCCTTTCGGCGCGGGGTTGGGCGGTGGTTCGGCGGATGCCACGGCGGTGCTTGTCGGGCTCAACGAGGTGCTCGCGCTCGGATTGACGGTCGAAGAGCTCGTCCCCTTTGCGGCGCGGTTGGGGAGCGATACGGTCTTTTTTCTCTACGACCGGCCGATGCTCGGGGCGGGGCGGGGCGAGCGGTTGGAGCCGTTTCCCGGGCTCGATCTGGCGGGGTGGAGGCTCTTGCTGGTCAAACCGCCGGTGGGGGTTTCGACGACCGAAGCCTATTCTTTGATCACGCCTCGTATGCCGGAGGCGGCGTTGGGTGAAATCCTGCGGCGGCCGGTCGAGGCGTGGCGCGGACGGCTCGTGAATGACTTCGAAGAGCCGCTCTTCCGGCGTTTGCCGGTGCTGGGCGAGATCCGGACCGAACTGTATCGGCAGGGGGCGGTGTATGCCGCATTGTCGGGGTCGGGCTCGACTCTCTTCGGGCTCTTTCCGGCGGGGTGTGAAGTGCCGGTCGGGGGATGGCCGGCGGACTATTTTGTCCGGGCCGAAACGTTGTAAGAGAAAAATGCTATATTTGTCTAAATCTTTAATCGAACTACTATGACCGTAGACAAGAAAATTCTCGACCTCAAGCAGAGAAAAGAGAAGGTCTTCAACGGCGGCGGGCTCAAGGCGATCGAAAAGCAGAAAGCCATGGGCAAACTCACTGCCCGCGAACGGATCATCGCTCTGTTGGACGCCGATTCTTTCCATGAGTACGACATCTTCGTGGAACATGCCGGAACGGAGTTCGGCATGCAGAACAAGGAGTTGCCGGGCGACGGGGTGATTATCGGTACCGGGACGATCTGTGGCAATCCGGTGGCGGTGTTTGCCCAGGACTTTACGGTCGCCGGGGGGTCGCTCGGGTTGATGCACGCACGGAAGATCACGAAAATCATGGACTACGCACTGAATATGCGGATGCCGCTGATCGGGATCAACGACTCGGGCGGAGCGCGGATTCAGGAAGGGGTCAATGCGTTGGCCGGATACGGTGAAATATTTTTCCGCAATACGATGGCTTCGGGGGTGATTCCGCAGATTTCGGTCATTCTGGGGCCGTGCGCGGGCGGGGCGGTCTATTCGCCGGCTTTGACCGACTTCGTCTTCGTGGTGGACAAAATCTCCAAAATGTTTATCACCGGCCCGGAAGTCATCAAGACGGTTCTGGGCGAAGAAATCTCCATGGAAGAGCTCGGCGGGGCACGGGTGCATTGCGAACAGACCGGGAATGCGCACTTCTTCGCGGAATCGGAAGAGGAGTGTTTCCGGCAGATCCGGCAACTGCTCTCGACCATTCCGCAGAACAATACCCAGCCGGCGGAACGGACTAAACCGGCTGAACCGCTCGCTAAAAAATATCCGATCGAAAAACTCGTCCCGGGCGATCCGGCGCAACCGTACGATGTGCGGGATGTGATCCGGGCGGTGAGCGACGGCAGCGAGTTCGTCGAGGTGATGGAACTTTTTGCGGGGAATATCGTGGTGGGATTCGGGCGTGTGAACGGTGAGACGGTGGGTTTCGTGGCCAACCAGCCGATGGTGATGGCGGGGGTGCTGGATTGCGACTCGTCGGATAAGGCGGCGCGGTTTATCCGTTTTTGCGATGCGTTCAACGTGCCGATCGTGACGATCGAGGACTTGCCGGGCTACTTGCCGGGGGTCGATCAGGAGCATGCCGGGGTGATTCGGCATGGGGCGAAGTTGCTCTATGCGTACTCGGAGGCAACGGTGCCCAAAATTACGGTCATTCTGCGCAAGGCGTATGGCGGGGGGTATATTGCGATGAATTCCAGGCATTTGCAGGCTGACTTCGTCTTCGCCTGGCCGCAGGCGGAGATTGCGGTTATGGGGCCGGAGGGGGCTGCCAATGTGATTTTCCGAAAGGAGATCATGGAGGCGGAAAATCCGGAGGAGATGCGCCAGCTCAAAATCCAGGAGTACAAGGACAAATTCGCGAATCCGTATGTGGCGGCGGCAAAGGGCTACATCGATGCGGTGATCGAACCGGCCGAAACGCGCAAGTGTTTGATTCATGCGTTGGAGGTGGCGCAGCGTAAGTCGGTGCTCCGTCCGGAGAAAAAACACGGTATCCCGCCGTTTTAATCGATCGTTTTTTCGCATTCCGTTCTTTGTGGAGGATAGAACTGTACCTTTCTTGAAAGAAAGGTACCCAAAGAACTTTCATGATAGCTACGCTACTCCTTAGGCTCCGCAGTCCTCAGTCTAAAGTTTTTTTGGTTCTTTTTGTTCACAAAAAGAACAGTACCCTCCATATACAAAGAGTAGTACGAGAACGCGATCCATAAAAAGAAAGCAGATGAATAAGACAGAAAGTGCGGTGCAGTTGGAGATGTTGGCCACCGAGAATGGCAGTTATCCGACGACCTTGACCGCAAAATATAAGAATCGAGAGCCGTGGGCGGCGAAAGATCCCCGGCGGATCGTCTCCTTTATTCCGGGGACGATAACCACCGTCGATGTGAAAGTCGGAGATCGGGTGAAAGAAGGAGACGTGTTGCTGACTTTCAAGGCGATGAAGATGCACAATACCTATCGTTCGCCGATCGGCGGAACGGTGGCGCAGGTGCATGTGGCTGCCGGTGATGTGGTCGCCAAAGGCGTGTTGTTGCTCGAATTTGAGTAAAGATGGCGGAACAACAGAAAATCGAAATCTATACTCGGTCGATGAATCATCGACTTTATACGCGGGCAAAGCGAACTTTTGAGACGTTGGGATATTCATGTCATCGACTTTTGGGTACCACGGCGGATGGATATTTGAAACAATTGTTGCAATCGAAAGCCGACTATGTCCTCAATATCGATGAAGATGCCTTTATTACGGATCCGGAGGCGTTGGTCGAATTGATTGATTATTGCATCAAGGAGAAGATTGTCAATTGCGGGATGCCGGATGGAGGGGTGTTGTCTATGCGAGGGCATAATCCGTTGGTGACTAATCCGTTTTTTAATGTTCTTGATGTGCGTGCGTTGCGTGAAAAGTTTCAGGAATGCGAGATGAAGAAGTATACTCTTCATCGGGAAGAGTATGAACAGAAAACGCCGTTTCATCTTTTGCATCAGGGGGTTCCTTATGCTTACGATGGTTATGAACCGTATTATCCGTTTTTTATCTGGATCAGTCAGTGTTTTAAGACGCTTTATCTGGATGCGGTCGAGCATGCGGACGGTTATTCCACAATTTTGCTGAATCACCTCGGGAAACCGTTTTTGGTGCATACCTGGTATTCGCGGGAGTACGGTCGTCGGTCATTCCATACGGAACGGATCAATCGAATCATGAGTGAAGTGCCGGCACTTGCTTCTATGCCAGAAAAGACACATGGGATTTTTCAGTGGGGGATATCGTTTGGCAGGACGTGTCAGGATGTGTTTGCCAAGAAAGTAGCGCGGAGTGTCCGGAAACGGATCGAAAGATTTCGGGTAAGGCGATGCCAGGATTAATTAGCTTAAATACGGTACAAAAAATGATGGGGCTGAATTACACAGCCCCATCATTTTTTCAGGCCTTCTGTAAACTCCGGAAATTCGCGCCACAACGCCTCCGTCCGAAGCCACAGACGTCTCGCTTCCGCTGCTACCGTCGGTCGGCGCGACTCGATGTCCGAAAGATACTCCGGCGTAATCTCGTGTTCGGTCGCTCGCCATTCGGTGTATAATGCCGGTGTCTCCCGCTTCATGGCCTGTCGGATTTCGGCTGCGGGCAGAGTCTGGCGTCGGAAAGCGGCCCAAAATTTCGCCAGCCGGGTGGAAAGCGCCTCTTCCGGCAGCAAGGCTGCCGTCTCGTCGAACAACTCCCACTCTTCCAATGCGATGTAACAAAACACCATCCATTCCGAGGCGTTCAGGTGGTCTTCCGGATCGCAGTCTGTCAGCAACTCCCACATCGCCGTCGCCACTTCGAAGTCGCCGATCGTAAAGTGATCGACAGCCGAGTCGTACACCATCGAAAGCGCCTGAGCCGTATAGTCGTCCTCCCAGTCCAGCGTGATGAACTCGTTGTCCGACTCCTCCAGCAGATCGCACACTAATTTTGCACCCTCCCATCGCAACTGACACGCTTCAGCCAGACGTCCCTCTTCGGTGTAATGATTTGCCAAGGCCTCTCGGGCCGCGAAATGGGCCGGAGCCGCCGCCACCGTCTCGGCGAGCGGGCGGGCGTCGGTCGATTCGGGTATCCGCCGCGGTGAATGCGACGGCACGAGTTTATAAACGGTGTCGATGACGGGTTCGAGCCGCAGCGGATTTTTCATAAGGCCAGTGGATGGTACGATGAGACAAAGATACGCTTTCGGATTTGGAAACCAGCGCATGAAATGTTACTTTTGTGCCACGGAAGGGTCCCGTAGCTCAGCTGGATAGAGCAACAGATTTCTAATCTGTCGGCCACAGGTTCGAATCCTGTCGGGATCACACGATTCGTATAGTCAGGATATTTCCATTCAGAAATATCCTGACTTTTTGTTATGTTTGTATACCTGCTAATTTCTCTTTTGTTCCTTATTGAGGTTATGAAAAAATATACATTTGTTTTGTCGTTTGTTTTTATCGTTATGTCAATTTGGGCTTGCGGCCAGCGTGCGATGCAACCGGAGGTTGATCCGCAGGCCGCGGCCGATTCGGCCCGGGCAGCTGAAATTCGGCAGGAAGAGGCTTTGGGGGATCATGAATGGACGCCGGCGATTATTGCTCGTGTTCAACGGGAAGACTCGCTGATTCGGGCAGGGTATGAACGGGCCGGTGGCGAGGATGTTTATAACCGCTGGTTGCCGACACAGGAACTCTTGTTTCAGGAATTTAAGAAAAATCGCACGTTGGAGAACAAACGGAAATTAATGGATTTCATCGCGGAGCACAAAATGTGTATGATTGTTCCAAAGCCGTTTACGAAAGAGATGCTGGCTGCTCCGCCGGTAAATCCCCATCCGATGCTGATTATGTGGGAACCCGATGAATTGTCGGAATACCTTGATTTGTTTATGCAACGTGAAATGCCTCAACGATGAGAAATTAAATAGTGCTATGCTGTGAAACAAATCGGAGAACAGAGAGCGGAAATTCGACAGTATATCGAACTGGGGGGCCGGATGCCTACCGGGCAGATTCGGCGGAACAGCTGGGTATATCGGGGCTATGGGTGGGCGGCCGTGGCGGTGGGAGGTGTGGCTGCGGTGATGGTCGGCGGAGTCGGCGGACTCGGGCTGCGATGGCTGTGGCGGAGTTATGATTTGTCGGAACTCGCGGAGCAATTGGCGGGTTTGGGGCTCGTGATGGGGATGATTCTGGTGGGACGAGCGGTGGGGATGGCGGTTTGGGCGAGACTCCGGAGCAGATTCGTTCGTCGGGGGGTGCGGCCATTGGTGGTGATTCGTCCTGAGGCGGGAGATCCGTATATCGGGCGGGTGTTTCTGGATAGAGAAGGCCGGGTGGCGATGGTTTACGGGCGGATGTGGGGTCGGATTTACCGGATATTCAGTTTGAAGGGGGGCATTCCTCGACGAGGATATCTGTTTCTACGCGCCGGAACGGGGAGTGACGGTTTTCTTGCGGAACCGGGCGATGAGGCTGCCGGACATAGATAAACCGGGTGAGGCGACTCGCTGAGCGGAACAGGAATCGGTGGAAATATATAGCGGTTCTTCCTGACGGGTGCGTCGGGAAGGGCCGTTTTTTTGTGCAGAATAACGAGGGTGAAGAATTAGTGTAATCCATTTGCTCGTCATTTGTCCGGCGGTCGAATATTTCGTGACGCTGTATCCGAAAACGATCGGGCAGGCATCTGAAGATTCGGTCTCCCGCCCGATTACTTGAACCGATTAGAAACGATGACAGCAGAAGTACTCGAAAATGCGTTGATCGAAGCGATTCGAGACGTCGGCCTCGAAGCCGGGCCGTTTTCCGAACCGATCTCCCCGAATCCGAACGAAACGAAAACCCGGGTTCGGGTCGGTTACCGGGGAATCGAAAGCGTGGCCCGCGATTGCAGCGGCGCGCGGAGCGAACAGGTTTGGCGGATCGATATCCGAATCGCGGGCCCGGCACTTCGCGGCGCCGAAGGGGTCTACGACTGTTCGGAGCGAATCCGCAACCGTTTGGAGGGATATGCGTTTCCCGGGGCCCCTGCATCGCTCGAACTCGAAAAGGAGGTTCCGACCGACGAATCGGACGGAATCTGGCGATTCGATCAGCATTGGAAACTCAAAAGTATCCTCTTTCATGAACGACAAGACCCTTTCTTCGACCGTCCGCTTGGGGCGTAGACCGCTCGGCGAGAGCATTCGACAAAATATGCGGATTATTCTGCTCACGGCTCGCGGCGAGGTGCCGTTCCGTCCGCGATTCGGGTTGGGAGCCGAAAGGCTCCTCGGCGGCGGGATGCAGCAATTGGATGTGGCGTATGAAGTGGCCGACCAGCTTGCGCGGTACGAGAAGCGGATCCGGGTGAGGCAGGTCGTGACTACTGAACCTGAACCCGGGCGACGCTGCGTGACGATCCGGTATGAGATACTCGACACCGCCGAATCGCAGACCCTGACACTCGGAAATTGAGACGGGGCGCGGGCGGGAAAATAAAATGATACTCCAATCGAATTATTCACCTTTTAATTATCTGTTATTGTATGGGTTATCTGCATGGTATCCAAATCAAAGAGAGCGCGAAGAACGTCCTGATGTCCGCCGGCGATACTTCGGTGATCGCGTTGGTCGGCACTGCTCCGCAGGGGGGGGGGAACGGTCAAACTGATTACTTCGGCCGAAGCTGCTGTGGCCGAGTACGGAGCCGATGTCTCCGGGTTCACGATTCCGGCGGCGTTGGAGACGATCTTTGCGACCGTTTCGGCCAAGGTGTTGGTCGTGAATGTGCTGCCGGCTGAAAAAGCCTCTGCTCTGCTCGACGCCGACGGTCGGATGACGCGCGACGAGGCGGGCGAAGTGGCTACGAATATCTACAAACCGGAACTGCCCGAAGTTGTGGATTACACGGCCGATCTCGTGGCCGGTCTCGACCTTTTGCTGACGGTCGACGATACGTTGGGGGTGAAACCGAACATCGTGTTGGCGCCGGGATACTCCCAAATCGAGGCGGTGATGGCCCGCATGTTGACCGTCGCCGATAAACTGGACGGTTTTGCCATAATAGATATGGTCGCCGAAGATGTGCAGGATGCACTGACCACCCGTGCCTCCGGAATCTACAACATTACATCGCAGGCGGCAGTACTCTGCTATCCGCAGGTGTTACGCCACAATACACATGAAGCAACCATCGACAAGCTCGGTCTGTCTGTACATTGGGCGGCAGCCAAAGCGACACGTGACGGGGCAGAGGGGTATTGGCTTTCACCGTCTAATTCAGATCTTACCGGTATTGTCGGACTTACTACATCGATCACCAGTTCGCTTACCGATGAGACGGCCGACACCAACCTGCTGAATGCACAAGGTATTACAACGGTATTCCGTAAAAGCGGCATGGGCACACGCTTATGGGGTAACTGGACGGCGGCCTATCCGTCGCAGAAGACTACGGACTGCATGATCGCACCGCGGGCTGTCCGTATGGCTATCCGGGAGGCGCTGGTGGATGCGGCGCTGAACTATATGGACCGGGCGGCCACGGGCATTACGGTGGAGATGATTACGGGCGATGTGAACGCTTTCCTGCGCAACCTGATCGGCCAGGGGGCCATCGTCGAAGGGGAGTGTACGTGGGATGAGACGAAGAATCCGGCGGTCGAGATCGCTCAGGGACGCCTGACCTTTACTCTGTCAGTTCGGTATGCGCCGAGTCTGGAAAGTCTGACTTTCGAAGAGGTGGTGGAACTTTAAATCTTAATACAGGAAGGATATGATTAACAGCATTATAAACGCCAATGTATATATTCAGTCGGTCAAACTGGCCGGAAAACTCGCCGAGTTGGAGCTGCCGGCCGTGAAGATCAAAACGCAGGAGGTGACGGCGCTGGGGCTGTACGGAGCGACGGAGGTGCCGGCCGGTATCGAAAAGATGGAGGCGAAGTTCAAGTTCAACGCCATCTATCCGGATGCCTGGAAGCATGAGAATCCGCATCGGACGTGTCGGCTGACGGTCAAGAGCGATATGCAGGTGGTTTCGGCGACCGGGGTGTCGGAGAATGTGCCGGTGGTGGCGACGATTGCCGGTCTGTTCAAAGAGATGCCTACGGGGTCGATTAAACCGCAGGAGCGGCTCGAAGCGGAACACCTGATGACGGTCAGCTATTATAAACTGGAGGTGAATCGCGAGGTGGTTTGGGAGATCGATGTGTTCAACAACATTTTCCGCCATTTCGGTCAGGATTTGCTTCGGGAGTTCAATGCCAACCAGAAATAGTACGGACGGATATGGCGAATTTTAAGGAAGATGCGGTGCGGGAGTATGACTGGGAGTCCGGCGGGGTCTACGTGATCGAACCGGAGGATCCGGTGGAGGGGGGCGCGGAAGGGGTGAGCAACCGGCAGGGCCGGGAGCTCGCCCTCCGTACGCGCAACCTGCACGAGCGGTTGGATGAGCTCAAACGGGATACGACAGCTCGGGCGGACGAGCTGGCGGAGGCGATCAATACGAAGGATGCCGAGGCGTTGAAAATGGCCAAGGAGTATGCCGACCGGATCGTGGCGGAATTGACCGACAGTGCGCCCGAGGCGCTCGATACGCTGAAAGAGCTGGCTGCTGCGCTGGGTGACGATCCGAATTTCTCGGCAACGGTGATGGAGCTGATCGGCGAGCGGGTGACGGCGGAGGCTATGGCCGAGGCGCTGGAGGGAAAAATGAATGCTGCATTGTTAAAGACAGAGGGAGATTGCAATGATTGGACAGAGCCAGGCAAGGTGTATTATGTTTCGTTTGATTATATTGCCCAGCGGATTAGCAACGCACCATGCCCAACCGCATTTGGAACGTTGTATATACCAAGCGGAGAAGGTGTTCAACTCGCATTCACTTATAGGGACGGGTTGTATTTAAGAAGTAATAGCTGGGACAATGGTTGGGGAGCTTGGAGGAAGTTGTGGCACTCCGGGAATTTTAATCCTAATTCCAAGCAAGATGGAACATTGAATTTGCCCACCGGAACAGACTTGAATACAGTTCAGACAACCGGGACATTCGATGTGTTTAACCCCAAGAATTCACCCATTGCCGGGTGGGTCTATCTCAGTGTGATTAAACATACGGGTGGGGCGAACTGGGTTTCTCAGACGCTATATTCGTTTGGGGAAAGTAACGTTATGAATGGCATCTACCATCGCTGCGGTACATTGAATGATAAGTGGTCGAATTGGGTTGAACTATGTCACTCCGGGAACATCAAACCCACCTATTACGCCCAGATCGACCCGAACGGAAATGTTATCAGCAAATCAGCTGATTGGATACAATCGGTTACGTGGAACAGTGACGGATATGGAGTTCAATGTTATATCGTCCCCAAGGTGGCAGTCAACATGTCGACAGTGCATATTACAAAAGTAAAATCAAGAGGGAATACCTTTAGCGGATATACACCGATTGTGTTTGATGAACTGATTGATGGAGCCATCGTTGTTGCGATTCCGGACGGCGTCGGGCGCGGAGAGGTGAACTATTTCAATATCTCGATCCAAGGAGCGTAAACGATAAGAGGAGTAGAAATATTTATATAAACAGTTTTGTATTAAAATGTCAAAAATTAAGATTACAGTAGAAAAGAACCCGGGTAAACTCGCTATCAAGAACGTGACTGTTCGCGAACCCCTGGTCGAAGACCTCCTTGAAGCGCAAAAATTCCAGGATAACGCCCGCATGTCTATGGCCCTCATCAGCCAAATCTGCACCTTCGACGGTCGGCGGCTCACCCTTGAAGAGCTCGAACAGCTGCCCCTCTCGGATTTTTTGGAATTGTCGGCCGAGCTGGCTGCCACCGGGTTGGTGGGCTCGGCCGAGCAGTTCTCTGCCTTGTCCGCGACGGCCGTTTCGGATTCGCCGAAGTCCGGCGAATGACCCTCTCGGAGCTCAACTTCTGGCTCCACGAACTCGAAAACTATTTCGACGATCTGAATCGCCGGCGGAGGTGAGCTCCGAACCGGAATGGGAAATCTATGCGTAAACAATATGGGAAGTCAAAATAATACGGATGCCGAGAAGTCGGATGGATTCAGCCAGCGGATACAGACGGTTGCATCAATGATCGAGGTGAGCGACAAGATGGAATCCAGCCTCCAGCGTATCGTTCAGCCCTACAGGGAATTCGAACGCTGCCTGGCCGGACTCTCCGCAGTCGTGGCACTGCCCGCAGCCGATCTGGAGGAGCTGGGTAAAGTGGCCCGAAAGGTCGGGGTCGAGAGCGGATTCGGGGCGGGACAAGCCGTGTCGGCTTTTGGGACGCTGGCATTGGCATTCTCCGGAGAGAAGCTCGATAAGAACAGTCTGGTCGAGTTGCAAAAGCAGAGTGTTACGTTGGCTCAGGCAGTCGGAATCTCGTTGGACGAGGCTGCCGGAGCCTTGGGGAGCACCATGAGCCGGTTTCGGCTTTCCGCTTCCGACGCCGGTCGAGTCATCAACGTGCTGGCGGCCGGTGCCCAAGCCGGCGACGCCCGCGTCGGCGATCTGGCCGAATCGCTCCGGACGGTCGGTTCGACAGCCTCCGAGGTCGGGCTTTCTGTCGAACAGACCACCGCCGCGCTGGAGGTGTTGAGCCGAAACGACCAGAAAGGGGCCGGAGCCGGTATGGCTCTCCGCCAGATACTCGGTACGATGCAGACGGCATTGGGGGTGGACTTTCGAAAAACCTCGCTCTCCGATGCTTTGGCGGCTTTGCAACCCATGCTGACCGATACGGTCGCGTTGTCGAGGACTTTCGGTGCCGAGAACGTCGATGCGGCTCAATTCCTGATTCGCAATGCTCAGGCCGTGGGAACCGTGACGCAACAGGTGACGGATACCGCGACCGCGACCGACCAGGCTGCCACCCGTACCGACAACTGGAACCACCGGTTGGAGGTACAGGCCGCTCGTTTCGATGAGTGGAGTATGAAACTCACCGAGAGCTCGAAATGTATGCTGGATGTGATTCAGGTGGGCAGTCGATTCGGCAGTATGGTACTGAGTTTTGCTCCGCTGGCCGAGGCCCTGTGGAGCATAGGCGAAGCGACAGTCGATGTGGTAAGAGGAATGAAAGGAACGGCGACTGCCGGTAAGGCCGCGGCGTTCGGGATATGGCTGAAAAACGCGGCAATCTCGACGGGGAATGCTCTTCTGGTGGTTTACAATGCGCTGACTTCCCGCGCCTGGTGGGTGACGATGGCCCATTCGGTTGCGACCAAGGCATCGGCTTTGTGGACTGCGGTATGTTCCAAAGCGCAGCTCGTGGCCAGCGCAGTCACCTCGCTGTGGAGCAAGCGGACGGCATTGGCCACGTTGGTGCAGGGCGGTTTGACCAAAGCGTTGCGGTTGGCCAAAGTGACGATGATGACCGGTGTGATTCCGGCCCTGACCAGCGCCATTGCTTCGACCTGGGCCTGGACAGCGGCTCTGTTGGCCAACCCGATTACCTGGATCGTTCTCGGTATCATTGCCTTAGTCGCGGCCATCGCCATTTGTTGGGATAAGTTCGCCGGGTTTCGTGCCGTCGTTTATACCATTTGGGACACGATCAAGGGGTTCGGACAAGCGATTATCGATTGGATGATCGCGCCGTTCAAGGCCGCCGGAGCCCTGATCGGCGGATTGGCCGGAGCGGTCGGCAAGGTCTTCAGCGGAGACTGGAGCGGGGCTTGGAACTCGCTCAAAGAGGGATTCGGAGGGGCGGTCGACGCTTTCACGAAGCCGGTCAAAAAGGCTGTCGATACGGCCCGAGGTATCGGTGGAAACTACCGCATGCACCTGACCGAGGAGCAGGCCAAGCAGGCTGAAAAAGAGCGGGCGAAAGAGGAACGGAAACAGGCCGCGCAGTCGAATCGGGAGACGGCCCCGACCGGTAGCACCCTGCCGGACTGGCAGGCGCTAACCGGCTCCGTGAATTCGGAACATCCGGAATTGGCCGGTTTCGGGGTTCCATTCGGAGACCTCGATATGGAGCAGATGGATTTATCCGATCTTGATCCGAAACTATTGCAGGGAATGGAGTTGCCCATGGGCGGGCCGGAGATGACCGGTTACGTCGCTTCGGAACCGGTCTCGCTTCCTTCGTTGGGGCGTGATGCGGGTGCGGGCTCGTTCGGCATGCCGCTTTCAGCCGCTCCGACCGTGCAGGTCGATTTCAAACCCACCGTCCATATCTCCGGAGATATGTCCCGCAAAAGTCGGGACGAACTGATGGATTTTTTCCGTCAGTTCGCCGGCGAACTGACCCGAATCATCAACGAAGAGAATCGCAAAAACAATCGAGGCAATTATGGAATACCTGCGCTTGGGTGATCTCCGGCTGACCTCGCCGGACAGCCTGACCGGATTCGAGGAGACGATCGGATACAACTACGCCCGACACGAAATCGCCACCGGAAAACCCGTGCTTCAGGCCAAGGGAGAGGCCCTCTCGGAAATCACCCTGAATATCAGTCTGCGCGCCCGGCTCGGCCACAACATTCCCGAAATCCTGCGTCAGCTCGACCTCCTGTGCCGGAGCGGTTCGCCGCAACGGTTCGTCTTCGCCGACGGCGTCTACAAGGGAGATTACGTGGTGGCCGAACGCGGAGTGACCGTCGCCCGCACGGACGCCCGGGGGACGATTCAGGAGGCCGACTTCACTCTCTCCTTGTTAGAATACGCTGACCGGGTGGTGATAAATAACCGCAATGCAGAGAGTAGACCGGCCACAGAAAAGAGCAACCGCAAAACGACCAACAAATGATTGTTACGACTTCAAAATACGGCGATCGGTGGGACTTACTAGCTTATGATCTGCTGGGCGACGCCGCTTTGGCTCCCGCCTTGATGGCCGCCAATCCGGCGCTCGTCTCCCTCTGCGAGAATCACATTCCGGAAGGGGCCCAGATCGTCGTGCCGGAGATCGCCGCCCCCGCCGAACGCATGACTCAAACCAAAGCGCCGTGGAAACAGGACTAAAACCCAAAACCGTCATTACCTACGAAGGCAAGGATGTCTCCGGAGACTTCGCCCCGATCCTTCGCGGAATGACCTTCAAAGATTTTCTGGACGGTCGGGCCGGAGAGATCGAAATCGACCTCTCCAACCGGGAGGGGCTCTTTTGGGCAGACTGGTATCCCGACATCGACGATGAAATCCATATCCTGATGGGCTACGAAGGGGGTGAGATGCTCGATGCCGGAATTTTCTGGGTCGACGAGGTCAGCCTGTCGGGCGGCGGTGCCGAGGACGCTTGTCGTATTCGCGCCCTATTGCTCCGCTCCTCGGGGCTCGGCGCCCCGGTACAGCGGCGGAATCATGCGGGCCGGGCCGTGGCCGACATCGTGAACGAGGTGGCCGAAACGCTGGGATGCCGGGCCCGGGGCGATCTGTCCGGCACCTGGTCGGGGATTCAGAACGAAACCGGCTTCCGGTTTTTGAATCGGCTGGCCTGCGAACTCGGCCGGATTTGCAAAGTGGAGGGGACGGATTTGATCTTCTACCCGATCCAACAGCTCGGCCAGATCGGCCAACTGGAAATAAAACGGGGGGATGTCATCGACTACGATGTAAAAGATATTGCAGCCGGCCGCCTTTCGAAATGTACGGTCAAGTGGTGGGATCGGAAGTCGAAGAAGCAGATTTCCGGCACGTATGACGCCCGCATCAAGGGCGGCGGCGAGGCCGTGCGCTGGGAAGAGGTGAAGAGCAGTTCCGAAGCCCGTCAAAAGGCCCGGGACTATATCGCTGACCGCAACAAATCGGGCGTCGAGTTCAGTCTGACGCTGTTGGGCGATGTGCGTTTGCGGGCCGGCGTAGGCGTTCGGATGAGCGGCTTCGGCCGGTTCGACGACCTGTATTACATCAGCGAGGCCACCCATTCCGACAGTTCGTCGGGCTACACCACCCGTGTCACCCTTCAAAAACCGCCAGCCAAATGATCGAGATAGGAACCGTAACCCAGCACCATGCAGACCGCGGAGCGGTGAGTGTCGATTTCGAGCATCTCGGTACCTCGGCCGAGTGCGCCGTGCTTCAGCCGACCACCGGCGAGCATGCCTGTTTCGTATTGCCCTCTGTCGGGACGCAGGTCGTGTGCTGGCTGGAGAGCGGCAAAAACATCGCCTTAGGGGCCCTGTTTTCCGACAGCGAGCCGGTGCCTTCCGAAGCGGCCGCCGAGGGGTATTACCGACAGGTCGGTGAAATGACCTTTCGGATCAGCGAAAATAAAGCTTCGTTGAAAAACGGCTCGAACGACCTGAAAACCCTTCTGAACGACATTTTAACCGCCATTCAAAACCTGACCGTCTCCACCCCGATGGGGCCCAGCGGCACGCCGCTGCCACCGACCGTACAAGCCATACAAAAGGCCGCTCAAGACCTCGATAATCTGCTGAAATAGCCGCCATGCTGAACAAACAACTCCTTAAAACGCAGATACTCGATCTGCTGACCGACATGCGTACCCGCACCGAAATCAGCGACGCCGACTTTGCCGCTTCGTTGGCCGACCTGATCGACACCTATATCAAAAGTGCGACCATCACCATCGCGGCCGGGATTCCGGTCAGCACCGCCGGCGGCCCCACCGCCCAAACGGGAACCACGACGGCTCCGGCTGTCGCAACCATTCAATAACCTACGAGCGAGATACAGTTTATTGCGAACGATCCGGAGGCGATTCTCTCCGAAACCATAGCCACCTATCAGCAAGCGGCGGGCGAGACGCTCCATCCGGCCGATCCCGAGCGGATTCTGATCGACGTGATGGCCTACCGCGAAAGCGTGCTCCGTGCGCGGATGGAGTTTTTGATGCGTCAGAACTTCGTGCAGTACGCCACGGCTCCGGCCCTTGACGATTGGGGCGCCCTGTTCGGTGTGAGCCGCCTGCCGGACGAGGCGGACGACGAATACCGTCTGCGGATATTGAACAACACGCATCAGGCGATCGGAACGGAAGAGGCCTATCGGCAACGGATCCTCTCCCTGCCCGAGATGTCGGATTTGATGATCACCCGCAAGAGCGACGAGCCGACCCTGCCACCAGGCGTTATTCGTCTCACACCACTGAGGCGGATGATTTCGCAGGATGGTGTTACGTTTGGTTCTGTTCATAGTCCAGAGTTGGAGCAGATAATACTGAATGACATTCAAGCGGACAATTTCGGAGTGGTCGGCCCGGTATTTATATTTTCAGAAGCGAACCCGGTACCGATTTCCGGCCACGTATCTGTACGGGCCGTCTTGGGTGCCGACCGGGAGACGCTGGAGAAGAATGTGAACCGCAAAATAGCAGAGTATTTCGGTGTTCTTTCGCTCCATTATGCCGGCGACTTCGGAGCTTATGATCTGGAACGGGCCGTACTGGCCGCCGATGGTGTGTTATCCGTGGCCGCCGTGGATTTTTCGAACATTCCGGTCAAACGCCCGGCCGATTTTTATGTACAGGGCGCGGTAACCGTCGATTATTTGTAACTATGGAACTCCTACCCGAAAGCATTCAAAGCACGCAGACCCTGGCCCTCGACCATACATTCCGGGAGCGTCTGCTCTCGCTTGCCGTCGATCAGCTGGCGATTGCGCCGGAGCAGGAGCGCGACCTGCGGAAACTCACGCTCTACCTGCGTCAGTTCGGCATCCCCGTGGAGCTGTTTCCCGACCTCGGCGCGATTCAGCTGCGCGATCTGCTTCGGCGTGTGCTGCTGATTTACTGCCTGAGCGGTACCCCGCGCTCGATCGAACTGTTGGCCGAAGCGCTCGGGGCGACTTCGGCCACAGTGGTTCGCGATGCTTTCCTGTTGGATCATGCCCGGCAGGCGCTCCACGACGGACGGCACCGTTATGACGCCGGTCGCCAGCACCGCTCCTTTTGTTGTCGATGTAAAGGTGGCGGGCATAAGCGAGGCCGAATGGCCGACCTTTACGACTGTTTTTCGTCGCCTCTTCCTGGTTTTTCAACCCGTGAGCGTGCATTTGCGACATCTGGAGCCGCTTCCCGTCAGCCCATCGTATTGAACCGTACCGAAGCTTTCACCATCGCCAGCGCGCGAATCGCCGATACCGGAATCTCTTTCGGGGCGTGGTGCGGGTTGTGGCTCACCAACAGGACATAGTCCGGCCGTCCCTCGATTTTTTTGATGAACTTCACCGTGATGTACTCCTCGCCCTCGTAGCTGAACGAAATCAGGTACATTTCGCCCCAGATGATGTTGTAGAAATCCTGTATCTGTTTGTACATCACAATGTCCCCCGCCTTGAGCAGCGGGTACATCGAATCGCCCCGGACGTAGACCGCCCCGTCGCATCGCGGCAGGTCGGGAATCGACAGGTAGTCGATCGGCACGTTTTGGTTCGTGAAGATCGGCGTCAGTCCCGCTGTCGCTTCGAAATCGTACAGCGGCACCCGCTGACGCTCTACCCGAATGTCTCTCGTCCGGGTGCGGATCGGTCGAACCACCGTGGCCGTCTCCTCCCCCGTCCCGGCGTCACGGAGCATCTCGCCCTCCCCCGAGCGTAGCCATCCTTTGGCCACCTCCGGAAACGCCGTCACGATCCGTTCGGCCAGCCGATCCGAGATTCCGTTTCGTCCCCGCTGAATGTGGTAGACCGTGTCCGGGTGTTTCAGTCCGATCCGTTCGGCGAATTTTTTCCCGTTCAGTCGGGTGTATGTCAGTAAAGCTTGGATACGTTGAGCGTCGGTCATCATATAATATGTATGAATTTATAGGATTGAATCGGTGTAAAGGTATTATAAAAATATGAAAAATCCCAATGCTAAAGAGAGAGGGTGGGGGAGGGGGCAGCTGAAAATGCAGGAGAAGTTTTCGTACATTTGCCTCTGTTCATACCAATGATTCATGGATAAAAAGACTTTGCTCACCCTGTCGGCTCTTGCTTTGGTCGGCGTGGGAGCCTCGGCGCAGCAGCGCATGAACGTGCTGTTCATCCTCACCGACGATTTCCAGAACAATGCGATCCGCGCCCTCGGTCGCGAGGACGTGCATACGCCGAACATCGACTATATCTATAGCCAGGGGACGGCTTTCACCAACTGCTATACCAACGGAGCGATTGGCGGGGCGCTGTCGATGCCCAGCCGGGCGATGATCATGACGGGCCGCGGGGTGTTCGAGATCGCGCAGGACGGCTGGGTGATCGCCCCGCGCCACACGATGCTGCCGGAGCAGTTGCGCAAGGAGGGTTACCGCACCTTCGAGACGGGCAAGTGGCATTCGGATTTCGAGTCGTTCAACCGGGCGTTTTCCGAGGCTGAGAATATCTATTTCGGCGGGATGCACCGGTACGAAGACGGCGGCCATGTGACGCCGCTGCTGATGCACTACGACCCGAAGGGGGATTACAAAAACCAGAAGCCGTTCGTGGGGCCGAAATTTTCGTCAGAGATGTATGCCGACGCGGCGGTCGATTTTCTGACCCGTTCGGTGGGGGATACGACGCCGTTTTTCGCCTATGTGGCGTTCACTTCGCCGCACGACCCGCGCAACCGTCATCCGTGGTATGGAACTTTGTATGATCCGGACACGATCAAGCTGCCGGTGAATTATCGCCCGCAGCATGCGTTCGACAACGGAGAGTTGCAGGTGCGGGATGAGGTCGTGGTTCCTGCTCCGCGCGACAAGGCTACGGTGCGGAAGGAGCTGGCGGATTACTATGGGATGATCAGCGAGGTGGATGCACAGATCGGTCGGGTGATCGATGCGCTCGAAAAGAGCGGTAAGCTGGAGCATACGATCGTGGTCTTCGCGGGCGACAATGGTCTGGCGATGGGGCAGCACGGGTTGATGGGCAAGCAGAGCCTGTACGACCACAGCATCAAGGTGCCGCTGGTGGTCTGGGCGCCGGGCATCCCGAAAGGGGAGCGGAACGAGGGGTTGTGCTACCTGTATGACATCAATCCGACGTTGTCGGAACTGCTGGGCATTCCGCCGGCGGAGTCGGTGACGGGGCGGTCGCTGGCTGCTGCTTTGAAAAAGGGGGCGAAGGGCGAGACGCCGCGCGACCGGGTGTGGCTGGCTTATTCGAGTATCCACCGGGCGCTGGTGATGGATGGCCGCAAGTATATCGTTTACAATGTGAAGGGCAAGATTACGGAGCAGCTGTTCGATCTCAGGAATGATCCGTGGGAGATGACGAACTTGTTGGCTGGGACGCCGTCGAAGAGGGTACACAAACTGGCGGAGAGGTATCGTGCGGCGCTGAAGGAGGAGATGAAGCGGGGGAATGATTTCTGCGATCTGGATCGCCCGACGGCAGATCATGGATCGTGGTGGGAGAAGGACGAGAAGATCTCCTGGACGGACGGCGTCAATCTGATTAAATAACCGTTCGTTTATTTGCGCCTTATCTGGAGGGTACTGTTCTTTTTAACTTCGCTGCGCTCGTTTTCCTCCTCGCCGCTCGGCAATTTGCAAACTGCGTTTGCATTGCTCTCGCTGGC
>NZ_CAJTUJ010000025.1 GCF_910579375.1 uncultured Rikenella sp. | reverse complement strand
TTAGGCGGCGGCGCGCGAGCAACTGGAAAGTAATAACGGCCGCGCGCCATGACGCGAACGCGTCGGCCAAGCGGGCCCCACGTCCCGTGGACGGGCGAAACTGCGTTTCGCTATGGCAGACTCTATCCCCGTTCTTTGTCCGCGCGCTGGCGGAAATTTTATTCAAAGCGCAAGACGCTTTGAATGATTTCCTTCTTCAGCGATCGCGCGCGGTCGAGCTCTGTCCCGCCTCGAACTGTTCTTTTTGTTCACAAAAAGAACCCAAAAAAACTTTAGACGGATGCTAACGCACCCTCAAACTGCCGGGAGCCCTCACCAATACGACACTTGCAGACAACCGCTACAATCCCCCTCACTCCGCTGCCTTCACCACCAACTCCACCGTGCGCATCTTCGTCCTTACCCGAAGCCACTCCGTCAGCTTCCGACGCTGATCCTCCTCCAAAGAGACATCCGACGCCGGAACAATGTAACAATAGACCACCGTATCCGCCACCCGACCGTCACCCGTAAAGACCGGAACCTTCGACAGACTCACCCGCCCCACCAGCTGCGTCCCCCACAACGATCCCAACTCACGCACAATGTCTGCCGCAGGCAACGTATCCCGCAAATAACGATCGGTCAGCTGCTGCAACCGTTCGATTTTCCGATTCTTCTCCTCCAGAATCTCAACATTGCTGTGCAGGACACTCTGCATCATCCGCCCGTCCAACCCATCGTCCGTCCCCGCCTGATGCACCACCAACCGCGTATGCCCCAGACGATAGGCCGGCAACTGATTGCGAGCCAGCGCAATCGCATCCTCCGACACTTTATTCCCGATCAGCATCACATCGATCGTCGAAGTGTCGCGCGCATAGGTCGGCGTGGCGCTCACCACCTCCGCCCCGTCGAACGTCAACACCCGCTCGATATACTCCCGGGCATTGCTCTCGAAAATCGTGCGCTGCACGATGTCGTAAGCCAGCACGATACTCGGCACCAACGTCATGGTCACGATCACCGTCATATAACGTCTCGCCCGCCGCTCCCGTTTCGGATCGACGAAAGCCGTCTTCCGGTACTTCAGAAACCGAACGATAATGAACGTCCCGACCGCGATGAACACCGCATTGATAAAGAAAAGATAGAACGCCCCGAGAAAAAAGGCCATATTCCCCCGCGCCAGCCCGAACCCGGCCGTACAGAGCGGCGGCATCAGCGCCGTAGCGATCGCCACCCCCGGAATCACCGTCGAAGTCCGATCCTTGCGCGACTGGGCCACGATTCCGGCCAGCCCCCCGAACAACGCGATCAGCACATCATAAATCGTGGGCGTCGTCCGAGCCAGTAGTTCGCTCTGCGCCGTACTGATCGGACTGATCCAGAAATAGAGGGTCGAAGTAACCAGCCCCACCGCCGCCGCCAGCCCCAGACTGCGCAACGACTGCTTCATCAGGTCGAAGTCATTGACCCCGAGCGCCAGTCCCACCCCCATGATGGGCCCCATCAGCGGCGACACGAGCATCGCCCCGATGATCACCGCCGTGGAGTTGACATTCAGACCGATCGACGCGATGAAGATCGCGAAGATCAACACCCACAGATTCGTCCCCCGGAACTCGACCCCCCGGTTGATATTCTCACGCACCTCCTCCTCCGAGGCCTTGTCCTCGTCGAGGTTGAAACGATCGCGGATAAAATTGAGAAAACGGCTGCGGAGCGACGTATTGAACTCGTTCGATTCAGGCATAGGAACAACGGTTTTCGTTCAGCGAGAGACAAAGATACGGCTTTTCCCGAGGAGTCGCAACCCGCCGCCCGCAACGAGATTCCCGCCGGGCTGCCAATCCTTCGCAGAATAAAGTTCACAGAAAAGTCGCCTAAAATTTTTCGGGATATGATTTTTTATCTACATTTGAAAAACGAATCGGGGAGCACTGCCCTTTGCGGGGAGGGGTCGGTCTGTTGTCCGACCGGCGGAACCGAACGACTGAACTAAGGATAACCGGCGTGTCCGAACGGACACGCTACCAATAACTTAAATTAAAACTGTATGAGCAATTTTGACTACAACGACCGGAGCGAGATGGACTCTATGGGCGATGAACTGTACTCCGTGCCGGTGAAGGCGGGGAAGCGCATCTACTACTTCGATGTGAAAGCTACGCGCGGCGGGGACTACTATGTGACGATCACCGAAAGCCGCAAGAAGCAGATGCGTGACGGGAGTTTCACGATCGACAAGCACAAGATTCACTTATACAAAGAAGACTTCCAGAAATTCGGCGAAGGTTTCAAAGAGGTGGTAGACTACGTGAAACGCGAACGCCCGGAGCTGTTCAACCCGGACGGTTCGGCAATCGGCTCGGGACCGGCCAATGCGTCGGAAGGAACGAGCTCGATCTCTGAAGACGATTTCTTCAAAGGGTTGTAATTCGGCGGTTTACTTGTCTTTCAGGTAAACGACCGAACAAACGCCGCATGTCAAAAGAACGATACGAAATGGCGCCGGGCACCGAAGTATTGGTTGCATGGAGCGGCGGCATCGACTCTGCGACTGCTGTGGAACTACTGCGCGAGGCGGAATACCGTCCTCGCGCTCTTTTTTTGGACATGCTCGACGCCGCTCCGGCGCGGGAACGGGCTCGGGAGATGGCCGAGAGGATGGGTATACCCTTGATGATCGAGCCTTGCCACGAGTTGTTCCGGCGCGAAATCATCGACTACACGCTGGCGGAACATGCTGCCGGGCGGACACCGGCTCCGTGTTCGCGCTGTAATCCGCGGATCAAATGGCGACTCTTAGCCGAAACGGCCGACCGGATGGGAATTCGTCACATCGCGACGGGACACTATGCACGCACAGCGACCCTGGACGGACACGTTTGTTTCCGGCGCGGCGCAGATGCGGCGAAAGACCAGTCTTACTATTTGTGGGATGTGCCGGAAGAGATCGTCTCCCGGGCGATTTTGCCATTGGGCGGCTACACCAAACAAGCTGTAAAGGCCGGCATGGCGAGGCGATATACCGTCCTGCCGACGGGACGGGAGAGCATGGGAGTCTGTTTTACGGGAGATTCGAATTACGAAGATTTTTTACGGCGCCATTTACCGGTCGGCTGCCTGACCTCCGGCGAGGCGGTCGATTGGCGGACAGGAGCGGTGGTGGGCCGACACGAAGGATACGGACTCTACACGGCAGGACAAAAACGGGGGATTTCACCGATCGCTTCGGCACTGAACAAAGGCGGGAAGCCGATGCGGGTGGTTTCGCTCGATCCGTCACGGAACCGCGTGGTTGTCAGCACGGAAGAGGAGGCGTTATCACGACGCACCGTGTGGCTGACGGCGTGGCGGACAGTGGTCGCACCCGCCATGTTGTCAAGACATGCCGATGAGTTGGAGATTCGGGTGCGGGGCATCGGGCGCAATCCGCAAAAAGGAGCTCGAATCACAGTCGAACCGGACGGCCAAATGCGGATCGACCTGTTGAACGATTCGGTCTGGGCTCCGATGCCCGGCCAGCCGGCGGTTTTCTATCTGAACGATTGCGTGGTCGGCGGCGGCATCCTGGACAGGATATAACAGCACTGCCGCTTTCGTGAAAGAAAGCGGCAGTTACAGACCGGTTCAAAAAAAGAGGTGCTACGCCCCGAATCCACCCCCGCCGAGGCGTTTGACCTGTTTGGCCACGTCCTGTCCCTGATCGTTCTGGTCGATCGAGAACTCCACCTCGTCCCCCGGCGCCAACGCCGAGAAATCGCCTTCGATCACATCCAGACTGTGGAAAAAGAGGTTGTTGTTCGGGTATTTGATAAACCCGTACCCCGTCTTGATGCTGAGAATCGTACTCGTATACCGCGCTCCCGGCTCCCGTCCGACCCGTCCCGGCGGCGTAAACTCGTCCTCCGCTTCGACCACCGTCTCGTCAGCCTCTTCCCCTCCCTCTTCCGCCGCGTCGCCGCCTTGCGACTTGGCATCGTTCGCCACGAAGAGATTCATAATCAACTGATTATTCTGTTTCAACCCGCAATCGATCACCTCCTGCATCGGCACCGGATAGTGCGCCAGGGTGAGCAGCTCGTGCGACGTTTTGGTCACGATACGATTCCCCTCGTCGTTGATGTACTCGAACTCCCAGCTGATCAGCATCACCCGCACCCCCAGCGCAATGAGCTTGCGCACCAGCGGCACATAGTCCGTATCCGCCACCACCAGCACCGCAATGTCGATCTTGCCCCGGAGCGCCATCTCGTAGACCTCCAGCGCCAGCCACACGTCCGTTCCGCGCTCCTCCTTCCGTCCGTAGATGTTGCGAAGCGGCAGGTAGTGCGGGTGCACCCCTTCCGACATCAGGATATCGTCGAAGACCCGGTCGTGATACAACTGGCTGCCGCGTTGCGCCGCGTCGGAAGCATTGAGCCGGCCGCGAAAATAGTGCGCCTCGTTGACCCGACACCGTTTCGGATCGATCCCCTCCTCTTCGGCCACCCGCTGACAGATGAAGTCGTGCAATCCGTTCAGGCACAAGCGTCGCCGCTGGGGATGGATGTAATTGTAATAATTCGACGCGTGGAGCAGAAAGTTGCCGTCATAAAACACGCCGATCTTGGGCGCAGCGCAATGGTTGGAATACATAAGATACAATAGAAACGACTGGAATCGTGAGAGTTATTTAGGTCAATTCTATGACGGGTTCAAAGATAATATATTTTCATTAAAGTGAATCGGTTTTCGTCCTTTCTTCCGGAAAGATCGCGCCATTGAACGAAATCGAACATAAATAAACGATTGCGAAGGATTTGTTTCGAAATGACCGGTCGGATTTCTGACACTATTTTCGGATAGCGGCCGAACCGGGCCGATAAAAAAACTTGGCACGGTTTATGAGAAAAGAGCGAAGAAAACCCTATTTTTGAATTTTGGTATAAAAAAGCGCAGCGTTATGGGATATCATGAAATGGAGATCGGACTGAAACAAGTGGCCGCTTACGTGGCCCGGTGGCACGAAACGGGCCGCGTACCGACCATCGAACGGGACATCGTACTGGAACGGATGCAACGGATATACGCCGAAATCATGCAGTTGCGGTGTACGGACGGCGTGGCGATGCAACTGGCGGCAGCGAGAGTCGAGGTGGAACACGTACCGGCGACGAACGGATACGACGGAATGGCGCCGGAAGACGAATCGTTCGAAGTGAACGGCGGAGGAGTCGACTACGGTTTTGCGCCGATGGCGGAGAGTGTGGCGGCGACCGAGCCGGCAGCGACCGCACAGTTCGAAGAGCGTCCGGCCGCTGAGCGGGAAGACCGAATGTCACAAACGACCCATACGGTGCAGGAGGTGGGCGAACAGGATCCCTGCCCGTCGCAGACGCGTTTTCTGGAAGAGCGGGAGGTGGTTCTGCCTTTCCCGGAGGCTGCTGCAGCCGAATCGGCTGTAGAACCGGAGCCGGTCGAACCCGTTACGATAACCGAAACCGAGATCGAACCGGAACCGGAATCAGAGCCCGAACAGGAGATCGAGCCGGAGACCGAGGCTCCGGCGAAAGGAGGCCGGTCGGAAGAGAGCTACCTGACGCAGGAGAGCGGTTCGCGGGAGGGCTGTCCGCAAGCGACCGAAGTGCCGGCGATGGAGCCGGAGATAACGGCACCGACGAATACAACTGCACCAGAACGGGCTGCGGAAGCGGACGAGACGCCGAAAAGCGGCCGGAAGCCGGAAAAGAAAAAGCCGGAAGCCCCGCGCATCTTCGGCATCGAAGTGAGCCCTTATGCGCGACACGAGATGATCGACACCCTGTTCCACGGGAACGAGGCGATGTTCGAGTCGGAGTGCGAAAAATTAGACACCATGGGGTCGTTAGAGGAGGCGCTGGTCTACATCGGCGAGATGTACCGCTGGATTCCGGAGAATGCGGCGACGATCAAATTCATCGACCTGCTGGAAGCACGGTTTGGAACAGAAGAAGGGGAGGCCTGAGGGCCTCCCTTTCTTCTGTTTTATCGTCCCGCTCCGCGCACGGCGGCCAACGCCGCCACGCTGATTCGCACCCCGGCAGCGTCCCGTCGGACGGCCGCCGCACAAGCTGCCACGGTCGCACCGGTGGTCAGCACGTCGTCCACCAACAGGATGTGTCTGCCCGCCAGCCGTTCCGGCCGGGTCAGCCGAAAAGCCCCCTCCACATTCCGATGCCGGTCGGCGGCATCCCTGCGCCGCGCCTGCGTCCGCGTGCGGCGCACCCGCCGCAACGATCGAAAATCATACGGAACACCCATACTCCGCGACAATCCCACGCAAATCTCCTCGGCCTGGTTGTATCCGCGCCGTAACCGCTTCGTCCAGTGCAAAGGCACAGGAATCAACAGCTCGATATCCCGATAAAACGGCGACTCGCGCAACTCGCGTCCGAACATCTCGCCCATCGCCACCGCGATATCGCGCCGACCGGCATATTTCAAAGCATGAATCATCCGCCGATAACCGCTCTCGTGCCGAAAGGCGAAGAGAGCCGCCGCATGGGTCAGCTCCGGAATCGAACGCTCCATTCGGGTGACGACCGGATTGCGCGCGGCCACCCAGTCGTCGGTCAGAGGCATCTCCCAGCGGCACCGCAGGCAGATCGTCCGTTCGCCCCGCCCCAGCGCAGTGCCGCAGACCGGACAGACCGGCGGAAAGAGCTGTTCGCCCAGCCACCTCAGCCCCTCCCGCAAAGGCCGTATCAGCGAACGCAGTGTCAATTCTTCGAATCGTTAAACTCCTCACCCGAATCTCCCGCCTCTGTCGTCAGCGCCTCGTCATCGGCCCCGCTGCCGATGATCGGACTGTGTCGCAACTGAGACACCGCCATCGTCTCGCCGCGCACCACCGCTTTGGGAAAGAGCTCGCGAACCCGCCCCAAGAGCATCGACACCTCGGTCATATCCATGCAATACCCGACCATCGTCCGAAAAGTCGGATTGTCGTAGATCACCTCGCCCGGAATCCCCGGGAAGCGACTTTTGAAGGTAGCCAACGCCCCGTACGCCCGGCTCCGCGCCTCCTGCGTATTGTCGAAAAAGATGCAGATACGGTAGCCCGTCACCCGATCTTTCCGCCGCATGGAACGCAACGCCGCGCTCACCGAGCCGTCGTTGTTCACCACCGCCTGAGCTCCCGTCGCGACGTCGGGCGTCCGCAACCGCGCCGTGTAGTTTCCGATCCGCTCCTGAGCCTCCGCCGAAAGGAGGCAGAAAAATGCAAAAAATGAAATCAACCCTATTTTCATCGTTCCGTCGTATTTCAATCTGTCATTAAAAAGTTCATCGGCATCTGCTCCAAACTCCTCCTTACCTGTTCCGCGTTCACCCGTCGGCTGAAGCGAACCGTCCGTTCCCGCAACGGCCGGCCCGCCACGAACTCCAGCGTACCCGCCACACGCAAGTCCGCCTCCCGGGGCGAAATCGTCCCCCGAGCCAGCCCGACCAGCTTCGGCATGACTGTCGTCACCGTCTCCAGTCCGAATCGGAAGCGGAACGGGATCTCGACCCGGTGCAATCCCGGCTCCACGACGAACGATTGTCGCGACCTCATCGTCCCCACCGTCGCCCCGTCCAGTCGCAAATCGAATCGCATGGCATCGAAAATCACCCGATCCCGATTGCGGTTGTCCACCTCGACCCGAACCACCCCTTCGACGAAGCCGACGCCGAACCGTTCGACCGAAGCCGATGCGATCTCGGTGACGCGCAACTGCATCAACGGACGAGCGCCGCACCCAACGAGCAGGCAGGCCAGGAGTCCTCCCAACCAAATAGAAAAATATCGTTTCATGGTTTTTCAGCCGTATAAATCATGGCAATCCCACCCGTCAGCCGTCGTTTCTGCGGTCGGACGAAACCCGCCTCCGTCAGGAGCCGACAGAAAGGCTCGCCGTACGGAAACTCGCCCACCGACTCGGGCAGGTAGTTGTAAGCCCGCGCGTCGCGCGACACCAGCCGTCCGACAGCCGGCAAAATACGCCGGAAATAGAACCAATAGAGCCACCCCAGCGCATTATGTCGAGAAGGCATCGAAAATTCGAGGATATAAACCCTCCCCTGCGGCACCAGCACCCGATACATTTCGCTCAGGCCGCGGGTCAGATTTTCGAAATTCCGCACGCCGAATCCGCAGGTCACCGCCTCGAACCGCCCCTCGTCGAACGGCAACCGCTCGGCATCGCCCTCGACCATCGGAAACTCCCGCCCCGGAAAACGGGCGGCCACCTTTTCGCGCCCGATGCGCAACATCCCGGGCGACAGATCGACGCCCGTGACAGCCGCTGTCGGCAAGGCGCGCCCCACGGCAATGGCCAGATCGCCCGTCCCGGTAGCCACATCCAAGACGGTCGCCGGTCTCTGACGCCGCACGCCGCCCACCAGCCGGGCCCGCCACCGCCGGTCGATCCCGAGCGAAAGCACCCGGTTCAACAGGTCGTAGCGACGGGCGATGGCATCGAACATCACCCGCACCTGTTCTTTCTTCCCCGCAGGGTCTTCGTCGTAAGGTTTTATCATCGGAATCGAATCGATTTTTCGGGCGATATGCGCGCGATGATCGCCGTCGGCAGCCCCATCGCCGCCGTAACGACGGCCAGCGTACCGAGGTTGAGCCACACCGCCTGCATCCAGTCGATCCGCACCGGCACCGTCGCCATCATGTAACTCTCCGGATCGAGCGTCACACAGCCCGTATATTGTTGCAGGAGGCACAACGCCAGCCCGACCGCATCGCCCCACAGCAATCCCCGGAGCGTTATCCCCGCTGACCGCAGCACGAAGATGCGCTGCAACGTCCCGTTGCGCATCCCCAAGGCCTTGAGGATGCCGATCGTCCCGGTCTGCTCCAGCACGACGATCAGCACTCCGGAAGCCATGTTGACCACCGCCACGACCAGCATGATGACGATCACGAGGGTGGTATTCAGCCCCAGCATCTCCAGCCAGTCGAAAATCTGGGGATACCGCTCCTCGACCGTCGTCACCTCCCACCGTTCGCCTCCCTCCTCCTCGCCCCAGCCGAACCAAAACGCCCCGTCGCCGCCCACCGCCTCGGTCAAGGCCTCGGCCACCGCCGACCGGTCGCAGCCCGGCGCCACAGCCACCTCGTATCCTCCGACCTCGCCCGACCGCCAGCCGTTCAGCCGCTGCACGACACCCATATCGCAAAAAACCGTCGCCCGGTCGAACTCCTCCATCCCACTATCGTAAATCGCCGCCACCCGAAACCGGTCGCGCCGCGTCCCCCCGTCGCCCATAAACAACGCCTCGAACCGGTCGCCCATCCCGAGCCCCAGTTCGTCGCACAGCCGCTGCGAGACCACCGCCTCGCGACTCCTGACCCGATCGGTATAAACCGGAATCCGCCCGGCCACCAGCTGCGCATGGAGAAACATCGTATCGCTCTCCGCCGCCAAGCCCCGCAGCACAATCCCCTGGATCGTCTCCTCGCCCCGAATCACCCCGGTTTTGGTCGCAAACCGTTGGATCCGGGCCACCCCCTCCACCTCCGCCAACTCGGCCATCCAGGCCGAATCGACCTCCACCGGCCGGGTCTCGTACGCGCCTCCCCCTCCGGCCGCCGCCACCCGGATATCGGCCGCAAAACCCGCCACCTTATCGCTGATCGTGCCGCGGAATCCGTTCACCACCCCCAGTGCCACGAGCATCACCGCCACGCTGACCGCCACACAGAACGTCGCCACGCGCAGCATAATTTTTCCCTTGCGTCCCGGCGCGCCCAACCGACTGGCTATGAAAGTCTCGATCATGGATGAGGTCTCGGAAAATTCAATTCGTCGGACAAATGTAGCTCAATTTTTTTGGAAGTTCGGAAAAGTGTTGTACTTTTGCCCCCGGTGGATGTAGTTCAGTTGGTTAGAACGCTTGATTGTGGTTCAAGAGGTCGTCGGTTCGAGCCCGATCTTCCACCCGCTTTACTTACCACAATATAACACGAAAGAGGTCTGTTACTCAATGCGTAACAGACCTCTTTCTCATTCTCCGGCCGACGAGACGCTACCGCACCTCGATCTCTTTCACCGCCGGTTTCAGCTCCTCGGCGCTCTTTTTCGGCAGGTCGATCGTCAGGACGCCGTTCTCGACCTTCGCCTCGATCCGCTCCGTGTCGATGTCGTCGGGCAAGATCAGGTTCTGCCGGAAGTGCGAGTAGGAAAACTCCCGCCGCAGGTAGCGGCCTTGTTCCGCGCCCTCTCCTTCGGAGCGACGTTCGCTCTGTTTGTCCAACGTCACCATCAGCCGGTCGTTCTCTTCGATCCGGATTTTGAAATCCTCGCGCGTGGCTCCCGGAGCCGCCACTTCGACCCGGTACCGGTCGTCCGTCTCCCGCACATTGACCGCCGGCGTCGTGCCGTCCGTCTTGGCGATCCACTCGCTGCCGAAAAGGTTGCCCCACAGGGCGGGCCATCCGCGTTGTTCTCTGTTTGCTGGTATCATCATCTTTAAAATATAAAAGTGAATAAGTTATTAGCGGCCGCCACCGGCGACCGGCTCCCTCTGCTGCAAAGGGTGTGCCGCCGGTCGAAACCGGACGATATGACAGAAAGTTTCTGTCAGCCTGTCAGTCCCATCGTGCCGGATAAATCCTTACCTTTGAGTGCCCGAAATAGACGAAGGGCCCGAAACGAATTTCAATCCACACTTTAATAACGAGTAATGAGCAGATTATGGATCGCGGCATTGGCCGCTACGCTCGTCGTCGGCAGCTCAGGAGCGGCGTTCGCCGAAGCGCCGGCCGCAAAGACAAAAACCGAGCAGACCGCCGGAAAGCAAAAAAGCGCTAAAAAACGCAAAGGAAAAGCGGCGGCCGACACGACCGCAAAAAAAGCGGCTCCGGCCAAAGGGAGCATCGAAGCGACCATCAAGGCGGGCGCCCGGCGGACGGACGGCCTCTTCACGGTCTTCGAACAGGAGGGGAAATACTACTTCCTGATTCCGACTTCGCTGATGGAGCGGGACATGCTGGTCGTGAACCGCATCTCGAAAGCGGCGGCGGATATGCGCCAGGGCTTTTTCGGCTATGCCGGCGACCCGATCGGCGAAAATATGATCCGTTTCCGGCAGTCGCCTGACAAAAAACGGCTCTTCATCGAGAGCATCTCGACCCGCGAGCTGCCGCGCGACACCACGGGGGATATGTATCAGGCCGTTCTGCGGTCGAACCTGCAACCGATCGTCGCCTCGTTCGAAATCAAAGGCACGAACCGCGCGAAAGACTCGCTACTGGTGGACGTGACCGACTTCATCGGCGGGGACGTCGAGCTGACCGGTTTCGACAACTACTTCAAATCGAGCATGAATATCGGCGGGTTCCAGAAAGACAAATCCTATGTCGTGGGGGTCAAGGCTTTCCCGGAAAACATCGAGATGAAGAGCACGCGGAGCTACCTCATCACGCCGCGCGTCAACATTCCGGGCTTCAAGCCGAGCCCGATGCCGGCGACGTACGAGATCAACAGCTCGCTGATCCTGTTGCCCGAGGTGCCGATGCAGGCCCGGTATTTCGACCCGCGGGTCGGTTTCTTCACCGACAACTACATCGACTACGACAAGAATCCGCAAGGCGTCAAGAACATCCGGATGATTACCCGCTGGCGGCTGGAACCGAAGCCGGAGGACATGGAGGCCTACAAACGGGGCGAGTTGGTGGAACCGGCCAAACCGATCGTCTACTACATCGACCCGGCCACGCCGAAAAAGTGGGTGCCCTACCTGATCGCCGGGGTCAATGACTGGCAGGCGGCTTTCGAAAAGGCGGGCTTCAAGAACGCCATCGTCGGAAAGGTGGCTCCGACGCCGGAAGAGGATTCGACGTGGAGTCTGGAAGATGCGCGCTACTCGGCCATCGTCTACATGCCGTCGAACGTGGCCAACGCCATGGGGCCGCACGTGAGCGACCCGCGCACGGGCGAAATTCTGGAAAGCCATATCCACTGGTACCACAACGTGATGAACCTCCTGCGGAACTGGTACCTGATCCAGGCGGCGCCGAGCGATACGGGTGCCCGGAAGATGGTCTTCGACGACGCGCTGATGGGCGACCTGATCCGTTTCGTCTCGTCGCACGAAGTGGGCCATACACTGGGTCTGCGGCACAACTTCGGGTCGTCGGCCCTGACACCGGTCGACAGCCTGCGGAGCGCTTCGTACCTCGAAAAACACGGCCATACGGCTTCGATCATGGACTACGCGCGGTTCAACTACGTGGCGCAGCCGGAGGACGGCATTCGTCGCGAACTGCTCTACCCGCGCATCGGCGATTACGACAACTGGGCGATCGAGTGGGGTTACCGCCGGTTCCCGGAGCTGACCACGCCGGAGGCCGAGGTCGATACGCTCAACCGATGGATCATCGACCGGCTGGCAGCGAATCCGCGGCTGTGGTTCGGCACGGAGACCAACCCGAACGATCCGCGCGAACAGAACGAAGACTTGGGCGACAACCAGATGCGGGCCAATGAGCTGGGGATCAAGAACCTGAAATTCGTTCTGGCGGGGATTCCGGAGTGGACGCGCACGCCGAACGAGGGGTATGGCGACCTGAAAGAGCTGTACCGCGAGGTAATGGGCCAGTTCATGCGCTATAACGGCCATGTGGCCAAATGGGTAGGCGGCATCTACGAGACGCCGAAGACGGTGGAACAGGCAGGCCCGGTGTATGCTTACGTGGAAAAGGCGAAACAGAAGGAGGCGATGGCCTTCCTCGACCGCAACCTCTTCACGACACCGACGTGGCTGATCGACGAGGATATTTTCAGCAAAACCGGTCTGAACGCTCCGGAGGTCATCAGTCAGCTCCAAACTTACGGCATCAGCAATCTGATCAGCAATCGGGTGCTGGGCAACCTGCTCAAAGCCGAAGCGGCACAGGGCAGGGAGGCTTATACGATCACCGACCTGTTCGGCGACCTGAACCGTTCGATCTGGCGCGAGCTTTCGACCGGTGCGGCTCCGGATCTCTATCGCCGCGGATTGCAGACGCTCTACGTCAACCGGATGCTCTCGCTGCTGCCGAAGCCGGGGACGCGGATGCTCAATACGGGCGCCATCGATTCGCGGGTCGCTTACGAGCTGCGGACGTTGCAGAACCGGTTACAGCGGGCCACGTCGTCCGATACGGCGGTGAAGGCGCACTACCAGTACCTGGCTAAGAAGATCGGCGATGCGCTCGACCCGAAGTAGTCGTCCACACAACGTTGTATGACAGAAGCGAGGCTGGCGAACTATTTTCGCCAGCCTCGCTTTTTATTTACCCGTGCCCCTTATTTGGCTCCAAACCCCGCCCCGGGCTATCGCAATCGGGATACGGGCGCGCCGAACGGCGTCGGCGACCGCGGTTACAGCTGGTCTTCAACGGCCAGCAACACCTACGGCATGAGCCTGAGTTTGCACGTAACGTGGCTCCATCCCTACGGCGCATACGGCCGCAGCTACGGTTATCAGTTGCGTTGCCTCTCGGAATAAACGGGAAAAGCATCAAAGTTTGTCCAACACCCCGGCCCGAATCTCCGCACAGCACTCCCTCACCTGCACCTCCGTCATCGTCAGCGGCGGCGAGATGCGGAAGGCCGTATCGCAAAACAGGAACCAGTCCGACAGGTAACCCACCTCCTTGAGCAGTTCCATCGCCCGATACAACCGTTCCGAGCTCCCCAGCTCCACCGCCAGCAGCAAGCCGCTCCGCCGAATCTCGACCACCGCGGGATGATCCGCCAACAACTCCTCGAACAGCCGCCCTTTCGCCTCGGCCTGTTCCGCCAGACGATGCTCCTGCATATAAGTCAACGCCGCCAAACCCGCCGCACAGCAGACCGGATGCCCTCCGAAGGTCGTGATATGCCCCAGCAGCGGATCGCTCCGGAGCCCCGCCATGATCTCGCCCGACGAGACGAACGCCCCGAGCGGCATCCCCCCGCCCAGCGCCTTGGCCAGACAGACGATATCCGGCGTCACCCCGTATTTCAGCAAGGCGAACATCTCGCCCGTCCTTCCGAAGCCGGTCTGTATCTCGTCGAAGATCAGCAACGCCCCCACCGCCGAACACCGTTCGCGCAAGGCCTCCAGAAATCCCGAAACCGGCGGCCGCACGCCGCTCTCGCCCTGCACCGGCTCGACCAGCACACACGCCGTCCGTTCGGTAATCTGCGCCAGGTCTTCGAAACAGTTGTACCTCAACTTCCGGGTATCGGGCAACAACGGCCGGTAGGCCCCCACGAACTCCTCGCCTCCCATCACGCTCATCGCTCCGTGGGTCGAACCGTGATAGGCATTGTAAAACGAGACGATCTCCGTCCGATGCGTATGGCGTTTGGCCAGCTTCAAAGCCCCCTCGACCGCTTCGGCACCCGAATTGACGAAATAGACGCTCTCCAACGGCTCCGGCAGCAGTCCGGCGATCGCCGTCGCATATTTCACCTGCGGCCGCTCGATCGCTTCGCCGTAGACCATGATGTGCATATAGTCTCTGGCCTGCGCGCACACCGCCTCGACCACCGCCGGATTTCCGTGTCCGACGTTGCTGACCGAAACGCCCGAAATCAGATCGACATACCGCTTCCCCTCCGGATATTCCGGGGTGGCCGGCGTGTAAAAATAGATCCCTTCGGCCCGCGCCACCTCGATCATCAGCGGCGCGTCCGATGTCTGCCCCACATGGCGCAGAAATTGTTTACGCAATATTTCCATACTTTCGATCCCGATGAACAAATCTTCACCTCGTTTCACAATCCTTTCCTTTGCGTCGAAAGAGACCCGATCCGCGAGCCGTTGAACGAATGGGTATGACATGAACAGTCCGGTGAGATATTGGACAACATCGGATCGACTTTCCTCAATCGCCCTTCCGCGTCGATCCACAGTTTCGACCAACAAGCTCCCTCGCCGATATGCACCCATCCACACCCGTCTTGCGGATATCCGTCCTGGGAGACCACCCACCAAATCGGCTCCGTAGTATTCAACCGAGGCTTTACAGCCGAATAAATCTCATCCCACCGATCCCCCACCCGCGAAAGCAGATAACGAAACAGAGGGGTATAATCATACCCATTTGTCACCGAGCTGGTCGCACTCCTCATCGGTAAGTATCGTCCGTCAAACTGCCGCATCGCTTTGGAATGACGTTGCCAAGCAAACCGTCCCCCTTTTGATCCGATAACATGGCATTGATAAGACGACTTCCGGTTTACCTTGCGGTACAACGGTTTGATCTGATCTTTTTTCATTCGTTTTCTTTATTTAACCTTCGCAGATAAACCCGCCCCGTTCCAGAATCCGCCGGTAGTCGCGCACCGAGTGGCACAACCAGCGATAGAGCAGCCTGTCCCGATCCCCCGGAGCCAGTTGCCAGGCAATTCCGGATTCCGGGTCGCGCACCCGTTCGGCGAGCCGCTGCGCCACGATGGCTGCCGACACCGAGATGTTGAGACTCTCGGCGAATCCCACCATCGGGATCGAGATCACGGCATCGGCGGCCGCCATCAATCCCTCCGATATCCCCGACTTTTCCGTCCCCATAAAGACCGCGAAGGGCCCGGCCGCCACATCGAAATCCGAGGGGGTAAAGTTCACGCGCCTCCCATCGGCCTCAGCGTCGGGCCTCGGCGGAGCCGTCACCGCAATCCGATACCCACGGCTCCGCAAATGGGCCACCAGCGTCTCCGAGTCGTCCCATTTGCGAATATCCAGCCATTGATCCGTCCCCCGCACAATGTGTTTGTTGGGCGCGAACCGAACCGTCCGCTCCACGGCATGCATCTCCTGCAACCCGAACGCCTCGGAGCTGCGGATCACGGCACTGGCGTTGTGCGGGTAGTAAATATCTTCGAGACACATCACCAGGTATCGCGTCCGGAAATCCAGCCGCCGCGTGAGGCTCTCGTAGCGTTCCGGCAGCACAAAGCCGCGCAGGTATTCGATCTTCCGCCGCAAAAGTTCGGGCGGGTCGGTGCGTTCGCCGGGGGCCTCTCTCCGCACCGGCCGCAGGTCGCCCTCCCGCAGCGAAGCGTTCAGGTCGCGCAGCTGCTGTTTGGTCGGCAGCCCGTTCTCTTCGAAGTAGTTGTTATTTACGGTATTTTCCCTCTTTATCGTCATCCTCCAGCATTTTCAGGTAACTCACATAACGGCTCTCGGCAATCTCGCCGCGCGCCACGGCTGCCATCACGGCACAATTGGGTTCGTGGGTGTGGGTGCAGTTGTAATACTGACACTCCGGCGCCCGACGGAACAGGTCGGGGAAGTAGCGTGCCAGCTCATCCGGCGCAATATCGATCAATCCGAACCCCTTGATTCCCGGGGTGTCGATCAAGAGTCCTCCGCCGTCGAGCGGAAAAATCTCCGAGAAGGTGGTCGTATGCTTTCCTTTGTGATGATAGTCCGAAATGGCGCCGGTTTTCAGCCCGAGCCCCGGCTGAATGGCATTGATGAGGGTCGACTTTCCGACTCCGGAATGGCCCGTAAAGAGCGATGTTTTCCCTCGCATCCGCTCGCGCAGGGCATCCATACCGATCCCTGCGGCAGCCGAAATTTCGAGCACCTCGTACCCCGCTCCCCGATAGATTTCGACGAACGAGTCGATCGCTTCGCGATATTCGGGGGCGGCGAACAGGTCGATCTTATTGAGCAAAAGTACGGTCGGCACACGATAAGCCTCGGCGGTCACGAGAAAACGGTCGATGAATTCGGTACTGGTCACCGGCCGGTCGAGCGTGACGACCAGATAGGCGACGTCGATATTGGCGGCAATGATATGGGACTCTTTCGAAAGATTCGAGGCGCGGCGGATGATGTAGTTCCGCCGGGGCAGAATTTCGGTAATCACGTTTTCTCCTTCGGCGGCCCCGGTCTCGACACGCACGCGGTCGCCGACGACAACGGGATTGGTGGTCCGGCTGCCGCGCAGACGGAAAACGCCTCGTATCCGGCATCTGATTTGGCGTCCGCTCTCGGGGTCGAGCACCTGATACCAGCTACCGGTACTTTTGGTAACGATTCCTTGGGTCAAATCGGTCATAGGAACAAAGTTAGCATTTCCGGGCTGAAAAAGAAAGGGGGGCGCTATGCAGACAGCCCCGCCCCGGGCTACCGCAACTACACCTTGGGCGCGCTGAGCGGCGTCGGCAACGAGGGTTCCGTCTGGTCGGCTTCGGCCAGCGGCATCGGCGGTCTGGACTTATATTTTCACATAACGGGGCTCTATCTCAATAGCTCGAACGGTCGTGGTTACGGTTTTCAGTTGCGGTGCCTCTCGGAATAAACGCGCCCACTGGGCGTTCTACTACCAGCCTCGGCCTTAAAACTGCCAGCCTCTACCCCAAACTGCGCCCCGCCCCGGGCTTCCGCGACCACTCTTCGGGCGCGCTGAACAACGTCGGCAACTACGGGTTCAGTTGGTCTTCCTCCTTTAGCGGGACTGGCGGCATGTTCTTGAACTTCGACGCGCAGAGCCTCACTTCCAGCTACGTGGGCCACCGTGCCCACGGTCTTCAGTTGCGTTGCCTCTCGGAATAAACGGACGCACTGCAGGAGAGGATAAAGAGAAAGAACCGGGGGCGGGCCGGTGCCATGACGTAAACCCGCTGACCGCAGGCCATAAAAAAACGGGGATGCGCAAAGCCATTTGCACATCCCCGAAGTCTGTTCCGGTCTTCGACCGAACACGGTCGCCCTACGCTTCCGGAGCGATCGCTTCCGCCGGACAAACATCTGCGCACGTACCGCAGTCGATGCACGTCGAAGGGTCGATAACGTAAACATCGCCGGCCGAAATAGCCCCTACCGGGCATTCGTCGATACACGTACCGCAAGCGACGCATTTGTCGGGATCGATTTTGTAAGCCATGAGTGTATGAAATTGTTTGGTTTTGGTCAGACAAATGTAAGACTATTCCCCCGAATAGTCAAATTTATTCCTGCCAGCCCCGATAGCCCTCCGGAGCCAGTCCCAACAGCGACAGAATGCGCAGAACGACCGTATCGACCGCCTCGTCGAGCGTCTGCGGCTGCGTATAAAACGACGGCATGGCAGGCAATACGATTCCTCCCGCCTCGCAAACGGCGGTGAGATTCCGCAGATGGATCAACGAAAGCGGCGTCTCGCGCGGACACAGAATCAGCGTTCGTCGCCGCATCGGAGACCGCTCCTTGAGCATCACATCCGCCGCCCGGGCGATCAGATCGTCCGCCACACCGCCCGCGATCCGCCCGACGGCTCCCATGCTGCACGGAACGACCACCAACGCATCGTACCCCGCCGATCCCGAAGCCACCGGAGTGAAAAAATCGTCGTTCCGAAACTCCACCGCCTCGCCCGCAGCAATCCGCTGAGCAAGCCACGACAAAAATTCCGGCCGTTCGAACTCCGCCACCGCCCGACCATTCGACGTAAAGACGACTGCCACCTGCTCCACCCGTCCCGCCGCTCGCTCGTCCAACAGACGCCTCAACAGCCGCTCCGCATAGATCGCCCCGCTGGCTCCCGTAATGCCTACTGCCACTTTCATCGCCCCACGCGTTATTTCCGTTTCCAGACCTTCACCCAGTCGATCTCCATCTGCACCGGCAAGGTAGCCGGATCAACTCCGCCGACCCAGCCCCCGCCGAGCTGCATATCCATCAGGAGGTAGTAAGCCTGATCGAACGGGAACTGTCCCTCCAGCTCCGTCTCGATCTTCGGATAGACGAGCGTCGGACGGCCGTTGAGCGTAAAGACCACGCTGTCCGGATGGAACTCTACCCCGTAGGTATTGTACCCCTCGCGGTCGATCGGCGCCGTGGTAAACCGCCGGGGCGTCTCCTGCTTCAGGTGCAACGTATAATAGGAATGTATGGTCTGATACACCACGCTGTCGTAATTGAGGTGTTCCATGATGTCCACCTCGCCGTTCCGCGGATAGCGGCCGTATTTCTCGTCCTGGGCCAGCATCCAGAACGCCGGCCAGCTCCCCTGTGCTTCACCCAGCCGGGCCCGGATTTCGACTTTGCCGTATTTCACCGCGAATTTTCCGATCGTCCACACCCCGCCGGTCAGATAACGGGCCGTGTCGGACGCCGGATCGTCGTTGACGATCCCCCGCAAAATCAGGTTCCCGTCTTTCACTTCGTAGAGGTCGTCGCGAGACGACATATAATTATCCCAGTCCGAAGTTCCTCTCGGAATCTTCGACCACTTGGTCGTATCCAGCTCTCCATTTTTATTGAAATCATCTTTCCAGATCAATTTCCATTTCGGCGCCTTCGCCTTTTTCTGCTGTGCAGCAGCGCCCGAAGGCATCAACCATACGGCGGCTCCCAGCAGAAGCGCCGCACCGTAAAGGGTTCTTTTCATCTCGGTTGTATTTGGTTTTGGGTTACTCTTCCTGCGTCATCACCTTTTCGACCTGTTTCTGCGCCTTGAGCAGTTTCTCCTTGCAGAGGGCGATCAGCGTCGTCGCCCGCTCCACATAGGCGCCCAACCGGTCGATGTCCAATTCGCTGTCCTCCATCCGGGCCAGAATCTCTTCGATCTCGGCCACCGCTTCGGCATAGGTGATCTGTTCTTCCGTATTCGTTTTAGCCATTTTTCCGCTGTATTGATTTCGAAGTAACGTCCGCTCCCAAGACCCCGTCACGGAGCTCGATTTCGATCGTCTGTCCGACCTCGGCCTCCGCGACTCCCCGCACTCCTCTCACGATGGCATAACCGCGCGCGAGAATCCGCTGCGGACTCGCCGCCCGTACCGAGACCTCCAAGAGTTCCAATTGCGAACGGCGACGCGAAATCACCCCCTCCACCACCGCCCCGAGCCGTTGGGCGACATATTCGTTCCGCATCTCCGCCGCGGCGAGCCGTTGTGTCGCCAGCCGCCCCACTTGCGAACCGAACGAGGCACACCGGTGCCGTTCCTGTGTCAGCCGCTCGCCGACGCCGAACCGCAACCCGTTTTTCAACTTTTCGAGCCGCGCCAATCCGCCGTGCAGCACGCCCGAGCTCCGCGAAGCGAGTTGCAAACCGGCGTTTTCGATCCGATGGGTCTCCGCCACGAGCAGCTGCTGTGCCCGGCGCGTCACCCTGTCGCGAAGACCATTCAACTGTCCGGCCATTTCAGCCGCACGCCCCACCAAAAACGCCGCCACTGCCGTAGGGGTCTTGAGCGACGTGTGAGCCACCATATCGGCGACGCTCACATCCTTATCGTGTCCGATGCCGGTAATCACGGGCAGCGGAAACTGGGCGATATAGGCACAGAGCCGATAGTTGTCGAAACAGCCGAGATCGCTCGTCGAACCGCCGCCCCGGATAATCACGACGGCGTCGAACGGCACGTCGCCGAGTTCGGCCACTGCATCGAGGGCATCGACGATGGAGTTTTCGGCGGCGTCGCCCTGCATAACGGCGGGAAAGAGTCGCGTCTCGAACCGATAGGGCGATGCTTCCAACTCCTGCATAAAGTCCCGATACCCGGCCGCCTTGGGCGACGAGACGACGGCGATGCGCTGGAGCACATCGGCCAACTCGAACTCTTTGTTCATCTCGAAGACTCCCTCTTCTTTCAGCTGGGCGATGGTTTGCCGCCTGATCCGTTCGGTTTCACCGAGGGTATAGGCGGGGTCGATATCGCTGACCACGAGACTGAGCCCATAAACGGGGTGGTACGAGACGGTGCACTTGACGAGGACTTTCATCCCGGCGGCGAGATCGGAGCCGGTTTCGAACCGGAAATAGCCGCCGATCAGTTTGTAGGTACTGGCCCAGATCACAGCCCGGGCCTGGGCGACAGGGGCTTTGCCGTTATCGGGTCGTTCGACGAGTTCGAGGTAGCAATGGCCGGCGTAATTGACTTTGCATTCGCTGATCTCGGCTACCACCCACTGCGCTCCTCCAGCGTGCTGTTCGATCACGTCGCGCAGATGTCCCTGGAGGGCGGAGAGGGTGATGAAGGATTCCATGATTTACAAAGATAGGGGCTCTTTCGGGATTTCCGGCTAAGGTTTTCTGCGGTTTTCGGAGAGTTCGATCGCGCCCCGGGCTACCGCAGCTATACTTCGGGTATTCCGGTGTATCTCGGCCACGAAGGAACGGCCTGGTCTGCGTCGGCAATCGATCATTACTACGGCCTAAATCTGGATTTTCATACAATGGTGCTGCTCCCTAATAGTGCCAGCAGACGCGCCTACGGTTTTCAGTTGCGTTGCCTCTCGGAATAAACGGGAACGAGAGGCACGTAAAAACTGGCTATATTATAATAGCTAAACTTTGTGCGACCGAAACCTGCGGAGCCCAAAACGAGCATCGCGAGTTGCGGGCCTCCGCTGCGGGAGGCTTCGGCCCGCGCGGTTCTACGAGCCGCAAAAGCTCAGCTCCATTTATCTGTCGGGTTCGGGCTGCGCGCTCCCCGGGTGGGCCGAAGGCCCAGCGCGCAGGCCCGGCGGTTCTACGAACCGCAACTGCAACGCCCCATTCTATGAAGTTCGTCCTTGCGCGCTATTTCATGCTTAGCCTAAGTTTGCCGCCAGCGGTGAATGCAACGAACTCCGTCGAGTTGCAGCCCACTGCATGGGGTGGCGACGAACTGCGCGACTCTGCGAGTCGCAGAAGCTCGGCCCAAAGCACCGCCCCGTGTCCGCCTCACTGCGGCTCCGCTATCGCTCCGCCGCTTTTTCGCGCGCCTTGCGCGATTCATCTATATTTCGGCTACCGCCGAAATAGTTGAATCGCTCCTTTAGGCGGGGCGCGCTTTTGCATTGAAGTAATAAAGGCCGCCCGCCGTGGCGCGAACGCGTC
>NZ_CAJTUJ010000024.1 GCF_910579375.1 uncultured Rikenella sp. | reverse complement strand
GAATTTGCGGTAGGATTCGACGAAGGAGATCAGGTTCTTGCCTGTCTGGCTGATCGTGGCGAGGCCGCGGTGGAGCTCGGAGTCGTCGGCGGGGCCGATGCGTTCGACGAGGGAGTCGCTGATCGAGGTGATGGGGTTGATGGAGTTCATGATCTCGTGGGTCAGCACGCGGATCAGGCGGATCCAGGACTCGATTTCGCGGTCGGATAGTTCGTTCTCGATGTCGGTCAGGGCGAGGATCTTGAGGGGCTCGCCGCGCCGGACGATGGAGGAGGCGTGGACGGAGAAGGTGACGGAGCCGCGCTCGGAACGGCAGGTGAGCTGGCGGCTCTCGCCGGCGACGATGTCGCGGAGCAGGGCGGGGAATTGTTCGTCGAGCCGCCCGAGCTGCTTGATGTGGGTCAGGGTCTGGATGCCGAGCAGGCGGAGGGCTTCGCGGTTGGTCTGGGTGATGTGGCCGCGGTCGTTGATGATGAGGATGCCGGTGGTGACGCTTTCGAGGATCAGTTGGTAGTATTTCTCCTGTTCGATGGTTTCGTCGCGGGCTTTGGTCAGCAGGGAGTGGATGCGGTTGAGGGATTGGTTGATCAGGATGTTGTTGCGGCGCGAGGCGGTTTCGGAAAATTTGAAGGAGTAGTCGCCGTTCTCGATGGAGTGGAACATGAAGACGAGTTTGCGGGTGGTGCGGCTGTAGAGCCGGAGAAGGGCGATCAGCAGCAGGAGAACGGCGCCGGCGCAGCAGCTGCTGAGGAGGTAGTGGCGATGGAGGAGGGTGACGATGGCGCCGGCCGAGGAGACGGAGAGCAGAAGCAGGAGGGGCAGGAGGCGCGCGGTCAGTTCTTTGTACATGGTGCTGTGTGGTATGATGGTTGGGGGCGGCGGGCGGTTTAAGGCAGAGATTGGCGGTTGCCTGGGGTGGCGGCCTTTATTTGCGGTCTTTATTTCGGGTAGGGGCTCTGTTTATTCCGAGAGGCAACGCAACTGAAAACCGTAGGCGCGGTAGTACGCGGTGCTGGGATTAAGCCACGCCACGCTGAAACCCAAGTGCATGCCATTGGTACCGCCGACCGTGGAAGCCCAGCTGTAACCGTAGTTGCCGACGTCCGTCAGAGCGCCCAATCGCCCATTATTGCCCGCGTCGCGGAAGCCCGGGGCGGGGTACCAGGCGAGCGGGGTTCCCGCGCCCGAGGTGCTTACCTTGTAGAGACGACCGTTGGTGGCTTTGAAGTTCTCATTGGTGTATTTTTCACCGGCTACGCCGTCGGAGTAATAGGGGAAGGTACCGTTCATGGGCACATCGGCGTCCCGCGTAAAGTCGCTCCGGAGGGGGCATGGCTGTCCGGGCGCGGCGATCACAAATTATATTTCTTCAGTTTGTTGTAGAGGGTCTGGCGGGTGACGCCTAACTGGGCGGCGACGGCGGAGAGGTTGCCTTCGTGGCGCTTGAGGGCTTCGGTGACCATGGAGCGTTCCATCTCTTCGAGGGTTGAGAAGGTGGCGGGCCGGGGGCCGGGCTCTTCACCTTCCCGACGTGAGATCAGGAGCTCGTCGGCGGTAACCGATTCGGTGTCGGCCATAATCACGGCTTTCTCGACGGTGTGTTGCAGCTCGCGGATGTTGCCGGGCCAGGTGTGGGAGGTCAGTTTTTCCCGGGCTTGGGGGTCGAAGCCGGTGCAGGGCTTGTTGTATTTCGTGGCGTAGCGCTTCAGGAAGATTTCGGCGAGGGGGACGATGTCTTCGGTGCGTTCGGCGAGGGAGGGCAGTTCGATGTGGATGGTGTTGATCCGGTAGAGGAGGTCTTCGCGGAAGCTGCCGTCGGCGACCATTCGGTCGAGGTCGCGGTTGGTGGCGGAGATCAGGCGGATGTCGACGGGGATCGGGGTGTTGCTTCCGACGCGGACGATGCTCCGGCTTTGCAGGGCGGTGAGCAGTTTGGCTTGCTGGTGGTAGGGGAGGTTGCCGATCTCGTCGAGGAAGAGGGTGCCTTTCGAGGCGGCTTCGAATTTGCCGGCGCGGTCGCTGCGGGCGTCGGTGAAGGCGCCTTTGACGTAGCCGAAGAGTTCGCTCTCGAACAGGGTCTCGGGGATGGCGCCGAGGTCGACGGGGACGATCAGTTCGTCCCGGCGGTTCGATAGGCGGTGGAGTTCGCGGGCGAGCATCTCTTTCCCGGTGCCGTTCTCGCCGGTGATTAGGATGTTGGCGTCGGTGGCGGCGACTTTCTCGACCATGGAGCGGAGCCGTTTCATGGCGGAGGAGGTGCCCCAGAACATGGCGTTCTCGGCGGTGCTGTCGGTGGAGAAGGAGCGTTTGATGTCGCCGAGTTGTTTGGCTTCGGAGCGGGAACGGCGCAGGGCGAGGGCATTACGGAGGGTGGTGACGAGTTTGGCGTTGTTCCACGGTTTCACGACGAAGTCGGTGGCGCCGCGTTGCATGGCTTTCACGGCGAGGTCGATGTCGGCGTAGGCGGTGAAGAGGACGACTTCGATGTCGGGGGAGGCTTTCTTGACTTCCGATAGCCAGTAGAGGCCTTCGTTGCCGCTGTTGATCCCGGAGCTGAAGTTCATGTCGAGCAGCAGGACGTCGGGGTGCACTTCGCGCAGGGTGTTCAGCAGGCGGGTGGGGCTGCTGAGGGTCACTACGCGTTCGAAGACGCCGTTCAACAGGATCTCGACGGCGGTCAGCATGCTGCGGTTGTCGTCTACGACGATGATCGTTCCCTCTTTTTTCATATTTCGGTCGGTGTATGGGTGGGTATAAACTAAATGGGGTTCCCGGGGGGGGCGTGTGACGCGGGTCTTGTTCGCTTGGGCCGGAGGCAGCCTGTTGTTCGAGGCCGCGTGACCCCGCCCCGGGCTACCGCGATGCAGGTAACGAAAGGCAATTAGGCAATCTTATGTACGTCGGCGGCAGCGGGTTCAGTTGGTCTTCCATCACAAATGGAGTCAACGGCATGGATTTGAATTTCAGTTCGCACGGTCTCGGTACCAGCAGTACGAGCTATCGCGGTTACGGTTTTCAGTTGCGTTGCCTCTCGGAATAAACGGATGGGGTGCTGCGTTTTAATTATTTTGGAAATGCCTCCTGCGGCTCGCAGAGCCGCCCGGGCCGGAGCCACCCCAGGCGTAGGCCTGCAACGTCGCGGGGCTCGTTTCCGGCCACGCTGGCTCCGACCCGCACCAAATTCATCCCCAATCGTTGCCATTCTTTGTTCGCACGCTATCTCTATCCTATATTCTCTTTTCGCAGTTCTCTTTCGCGCGCCTGCGCGATTCATTCTATTTCGGCGGTAAGCCGAAATAGTTGAATCGCTTCTTTAGGCGGCGGCGCGCGAGCAACTGGGAAGTAATAACGGCCGCGCGCCATGACGCGAACGCGTCGGCCAAGCGGGCCCCACGTCCCGTGGACGGGAAATGTTACGCATTTCCACCATCAGCCTTTACCTCCATTCTTTTGTCGCTCTCTGTCTGAGGCGTCGCACCGGATACTTTTATGAACGTTTGGCAGGGCAAAGATAGGATAGGATTGTCAAAAAAATAGACAAGAGTGTCAAAAAAATAGACACTCGGGGAAAATGGTTTGAATTGTAATTCGTTGATAAAGATTGAATTAGTCGGTTTGGCACGTTGTGTGGTTATCTGGGCGGAAAAATGGTGCGGGGCGCGACGATTCGCGCGAACCGAAAACAACGGAATTGTATCGAGATGAAAAAATGGATGACATGTGCCTGGGTGTGCGGGTTGAGCATACTGGGCGTTTACGGACAGGAAAACGACTCGCTGCATGTGTGGAACTTGCAGGAGTGCATGCGGTATGCGATCGAGAACAGCCCGAGGGCGGTGAGGCAGCAGCTGGCCAATGCCAACCTGAAGGTGTCGTATCACGAGGCTATTCTCAGGCACTTGCCGTCGCTCAGCGGAAGTGTCGGACTGTCGGCCGGGTTCGGACGGAATGTGGACCCGTCGACCAATGCCTATACGACGGTCAATACGTTGAATAACAGCTATGGGGTGAATGCCGGAATCACGGTCTTCAACGGGTTGCAGCTGCTCAACAACACGCGGGCGGGGAAGATTGCGAAGCTCCGAGGGGAGGAACAGCAGAAACAGACGGAGGACAATGTGGCGCTGGAGACCCTGACGGCTTATTTCGACTATACGTACACGCTGCGCACGCGGACGCTGGCCAGGGAGCAGGTCGAGGCTTCGAGAGAGAATCTGAGGCAGGGACGGCACATGAAGGAGCTCGGGTTGCGCGGGGCGGCGGATGTGGCGCAGTTGGAGGCGTCGCTGGCGGCCGATGAGTACAACCTGACGAAGGTCGAAAACAATGCCCGCACGCGGGAACTACAGCTCAAGGAGGTGATGAATTTCCCGCCAGAGGAGACGATCCGGATCGATACGGCCTACCGGTATGCCGAACCGGCGCCCGAAACGGCGGAGGTCTCGGAGATCGTGGATGTGGCGACGGCGATGATGCCGGACACCCGGATGTCGATGATGAATGTCCGACTGGCGAAGCTCGACCTCTCGACGGCGAAGGGGATGCTCTTCCCGTCGCTGTCGGCGTCGGCGGGGATCGGAACGTCGTATTTCAAAAACCTGAAGCACGATGCCACGCCGTTCCATAAACAGTTCAAGGATAACTTGTCGAAGTCGGTGTCGGCGAGTCTGAGCGTGCCGATCTTCTCGGCGTGGAGCCGGCCGAGCAACCTGATCCGGCAGCGCAACAACCTCCGCAGTACGGAGCAGACGCATATCGAAACGCAGCGACGCATTGCCGTGGAGGTGGAGCAGGCGGTGCTGGACCTGAACGGGGCGTATGCCGAACGGATTCAGGCCGAAAAACAGGTGCAGGCGCGGCTGCTGGCCTACAAGGTGGCCCGGTACAAGTATCAGGAGGGGCTGCTCAGTGCGTTGGATTTGCAGACGACGTCGAACCAGCTGCTCGAGGCGCGGGCGACGCTGCTCAATGCCGAGCTCACGTGGCAGGCGAAGCGCAAACTGGTGGACTATTACAAAGGGATTCCGCTGTTGGCGGAGTAGGGCGGGGAATTTTTACGAACGGTAATGGATGAAAAAATGATGAACGGGATGTTTTTACGTAATTTTCTGGTGACGATCAAGCGGTTCAAACTGGCTTGCGGGTTGAATATCGTGGGGCTGAGCGTGGCTTTCGGGGCTTTTATCGTGATCCTGATGCAGGTGAGCTACGAACGGGGGTTCGACAAGGGGTATCCGCGCCAGGTATACCGGGTGGAGGTGAAGGACAGCACGATGCACGAGGCGATTCTGGCGCGTCCGATGATCGATGTGCTGCTGGCGGGCTCGCCGGCGATCGCGCAGGGGACGATGAGGCCGTGTTATCTGGATAATCGGTATGTCTCTCTGGAGCGGAACGGGGCGAAGGTGGCTTATATCGAGCCGTACACGACGATCTATCCGGACGATTTCGAGGTGTTCGGTTACGAGCTGACGGAGGGGACGCGGGAGGCGTTCGACGACCATACGAAACTGATCCTGCCGCAGAGTATGGCCCGGAAGTTCTTCGGGACGGAGTCGGCGATCGGCAAGTTGGTGACGTTCGAGATGGGAGAGAAGAGTACGGTCGAGGTGGGGGCGGTTTATCGCGATTTCCCGGCGAACAGCTCGGTGCCCAATTGCATCAAACAAAAAATAGCGCCGGAGGAACACAAAAACAGTTGGGGGGCTCAGAATTACTGGTGTTTCGTGACGCTGTGGCCGGGAAGCGATCCGGAGGCGGCGGCCCGGCAGATGACGCAGGCGTATGCTGCGTTCGGGAAACCGGACTGGATTTCGGGAGAGCCGAACTTTATCCTGCAACCGATAGAGGAGGTCTATTACGATAAGACGGTGGGGTACGACACGGCGCCCAAGGGCAACCGGACGACGATGACGTTATTGTTGTCGATCGCCCTGTTGGTGATCGGTATCGCCGCTGTGAACTTCGTCAATTTCGCCACTTCGCTCACCCCGTTGCGGATCAAGAATATCAATACCCGGAAGGTGTTGGGCTCTCCGGTCGGGACACTGCGGGCGGAGCTGATCTTCGAGTCGGTGGGCATCTCGTTGTTGGGCTTCTGCCTGGCTCTGTTGTGGGTCTACCTGTTGAGGGATACCGGTTTCAACGAACTGATTTCGGGAGGTATCTCTTTCTCGACCTACAGTGGGGTGATCTGGTTGGGGCTGGGGGTAGCTCTGGGCGTCGGGATACTGGCAGGGATCTATCCGGCGGTCTACACGACCTCGTTCCCTCCGGCGCTGGTGCTGAAGGGGACGTTCGGTCTCTCGCCGAAGGGTCGTAAGCTGCGGACGGCGTTGATCGGCTTCCAGTTCGTGGTCTCTTTGGGCCTGATCGTGGCGGCGATGTTCATGCAGTTGCAGAATCGCTATATGCGGAGCTTGGATACGGGGATGGATCATGACCAGGTCGTTATCGTGAATTTGAGCCGCGATTTGGCGAAATCGGAGATGAAAAATACGCTGGTCAATCGGCTTAAGGAGGATGCGTCGATCGAGGATGTCGCTTTTTCCGGGATGAGGGTCGGGTGCTCGGATACGTATATGCGGTGGGGACGGGGTTTGTCCAACGGACGGAGCATTCATTTTACGTGTCTGCCGGTGTCGTGGAATTTCTGCCGGGTGATGGGGCTGCCGATGGTCGAGGGGCGCGACTTCGAGGAGGAGGACGACCTGCGGGCGGGGGCGTTTATCTTCAACCAGACGGCGATGAGCGAGTTCGATATGACGCTCGACAATCGGGTGTTCGGACATCAGTCCGATCTCGTGCCGATCGTCGGGGTGGTAAAGGATTTCAATTTCGCGTCGTTGAGAAATGAGATCGCGCCGATGTGTTTCTATCAGTTCGGCAAGGAGGCGTGGTATGATCTTTCGGTGGCGTATATCAAAATCAAGGGAGATCCGTTCGCGGGGGCGGCGCATATCAAACGGACGGTGGCGGAGCTCGATCCGCTCTATCCGGTCGATATTGAGTTCTATGACACGGTGTTCGATGCGCTGTACCGGAAGGAGTTGAAGGTGACGACGTTGATTACGGTCTTCTCGCTGCTGGCTGTGGTGCTTTCGCTGGTGGGGGTCTTTGGTCTGGTGGTCTTCGAGACGCAGTACCGGAGGAAAGAGATCGGTGTGCGGAAGGTGATGGGGGCTACGGTGGCGGAGATTCTGGCGATGTTCAACCGCTCGTTCGTGCGGCTGGTGCTGATCTGCTTCGTGGTGGCTGCTCCGCTGGCGTGGTACGGTGTAAGGGAGTGGCTGGGGACGTTCGCCTACCGGACTCCGATCTACTGGTGGGTTTTCGCGGTTTCGCTGCTGATCGTGCTGGCGATTACGCTGGCCACGGTGACGATCCAGAGCTGGCGGGCGGCGACGGCGAATCCGGTGGAGGCGTTCAAGACGGAGTAGGGATTTGCGACAGGCGGTGCGGTGTCTAAAAAATAGACGGTGAATGTCTAAAAATTAGACACTCGGAGGAAAAGACGGAAATTGCAAGAATTTGATAATGAGTCGATTTTCTGTTGTGGCATGAGGTGTGGATAGGGAGGGGCGGAAATCGATAAACAAAACAGGATATGTTCAGAAAATTTTTCCTTGAAAGCTGGAGGGCCAAAAAGAACCGACCGTTTTCGTTCTTTATCAACTGGCTGGGGCTGACGCTCGGGTTTGCGGCGGTGATCGTGATGTATATCTTTATCATCGGGCAGGTGCGGCACGACGACTGTTTCGAACGGCCGATGGACGATGTCTGGCGGTGCGAGGTCGAAGTGGATGAGATCGGTTCGATCTGTCCCGACCCGCTGGCCGGGTTCATGACCCGGTTCCCGGAGGTTATTGCGGCTACTCGTGCGATCAGCTGGGGCTCAATGACGGTTTCGGTGCCGGATCAGCCGGCGGGCGTGCGCTTCTCTCTGAGTTCGATGTTCGGCGACTCGACGCTGTTGCAGGTGCTGCCGTTCCGGATGGTGAGCGGAGGCGGAGCGGACGCTTTGGCCGATGCCTCGAAGGGGATGGTGAGCCGATCGGCGGCCCGGAGGCTCTTCGGTTCGCTCGACGTGATCGGTAAACAGATCGAGGTCAACAATACTTGGAAGGTGACGATCACTGGCGTATTCGAGGATGTTCCGGAAAATTCGCTCTATACGCCGGAGGTGATTCTCACTTTCCAGTTGGCGAATCCGGGCGACAAGGCCGACAAGTGGTTCCGCTGGGCGAGCGAATGCTATTTTCGGGTCAACCCCACGGTCGATATGAAGACTATGAACTATAAGTTTCAGCGGGCTGTACTGGAGCGCATGGCCGAGGCTTACGGGGGTCATTTCATCAAGGAGGGGACGCTCGATGACAAGATCGAGGAGGCCGGAGGGGTGGACAGTCCGAAGTTGCCGCATATCCGTGCTTTCGACGACTGTTACTTCACGCCCGAGGTGACGGGGGCCATGAATGCGTACGATTCGGGGGCGCTGGTGGTGCTGGGTATTATCGCTGTGTTGGTGCTGGTGATCGCTATTATCAATTACGTCAATATCTATACGGCGCGTTCGACGGAGGTGGTGCGCGCGATGGGCATCAAGAGTATCATGGGGGCGAGCCGAGGCAGTCTGATCGGGTTCATTATCGGGGATTCGGTGCTGATCACGTGTGTGGCGGCGGTGACGGCTTTCGGGTTGGCTTATCTGTTGCGGCCGCTCTATCCGATGATCGTCGGCAGCGAACTCTCCCTCTCGCTGAGTTGGGACATGCTGCTGGTGTTGTTCGTGGTGTTGCCGTTGGTGTGCGGGGTGCTGTCGGGGATCTTCCCGGCGATGGTGCTCACGCGGATGAAACCGCTCGATGCCATCGCCAACCGGTCGAGCGGGGGACGGCAGATGTCGGCGGTGCGGAATGCGCTGATCGTCTTCCAGTTCGTCATCTCAATCGGGCTGATCGCGGCGACGTTGCTTATCAATAAGCAGATACGCTATCTCACGACGCTCGACCTGGGCTACCACCGCGAGAACGTGGTGATGGTCGGCGGGGGCTCTTTCATGAACAGGGAGAAATTCAATACGTTCCGCACGCAGCTGCTGAACAGTCCGACTATCGTCAACGCGTCGCTGATTCAGGGGAACCCCATGCATATCGGTTCAATGAACACGGTGCAGATCAACGAACGGGAGCACTTGTCGCCGAAGCATCTCTACGGTGATCAGCATACGCTTCATGTGCTGGGGGTGCCGATGGTCGAGGGGGATTCGATCTCGGAGACCAATGTCGACCGGCTCGAATGGGGGCCGTCCGGCCAAATGGTCATCAACGAGGCGTTTGCCAAGCATATTCGCAATGTGGCGCCGGAGGTGCAGATCCCGGGCGAGAAGTTTGTCGGAGTGTTCAAGGATTTTCAGCACCAGCCGGTGACGGAACAGGTGACGCCGCTGGTACTCGTGCGGGCGTGGAGCGGCGACCCGTATATCCGGATTGCGGCGGGGCAGATCGAACCGGCGCTCCGACACATCGAACGCACGTTCCGCGAGATGTTCCCGAACGAGGTCTTCCAGTATGAATTTATGGACGCGCAGTTCGACCGGATGTACAAACAGGAGAATCTCTTCCGGGCGCGGTTGCTGACGTTCAGCGTGCTGGCGATCTTTATCGGCTGTCTGGGGCTCTTCGCCCTGGTGGGCTACTCGGTGGAACGCCGGCGGAAGGAGATTGCGATCCGCAAGGTGCACGGGGCGACGGTGCGCGAGGTGGTCGGGATGCTCTGTCTGAGCTTCCTGCGGTGGTTGGCGGTGTCGTTCGTCATCGCGGTGCCGGTGGTGTGGTGGCTGATGGACGGCTGGATGAGCCGGTATGCCTACCGGACGACGATGAGCTGGTGGATCTTCGCGCTGGCGGGGCTCGTGGCGGCGGTGATCGCGCTCTTCACGGTGCTGGGGCAGAGCTACCGCGCGGCGGTCGAAAATCCGGCGGTGGCGATCAAACGGGAGTAAAGGACGGCCGCGGCGGGCGGTTTTCGATAGGATGATAATCAAGTAAAAAACAGATAAGAATCATGGACAGAGTAATTGAAAAGAAGAAAGGGCTGCGCAAGAAGCATATCCCGTATGTGGCCGGCGGGGCGGTGTTGCTGGTGTTGTTGGGCTGGCTGATCTTCGGCGACCACAGCGCGTCGATGAAGGTGGACAGCCGGACGGTGACGATCGAGACGGCCCGCAGGGGGCAGTTCAACGACTATGTGCGGGTGAACGGCAATGTGCTGCCGATCACGACGGTGCAGGTGAGCCCGTTGGAGAGCGGAAATGTGGATGTCAAGGTGGTCGAGGAGGGGGCGATGGTGCGCAAGGGCGATGTGATCGTCCGGCTCACCAACCCGCAGCTCAACATGCAGATCCTGACGAGCGAGGCCGACCTGGCGGAAAAGGAGAACCTGCTCCGAAACACGCGGGTGAGCATGGAGCAGGAGAAGCTGAACCTCCAGAAAGAGCGGCTCCAGCTCGATATGGATGTGGCGCGGGCCAAACGCAAGTACGAACAGTACGAGGCGCTCCATCGCGAAGACCTCATCTCGAACGAAGAGTACTTGCAGGCCAAGGAGAATTACGAGCTCTCGCTGAAACAGAAAGAGCTGGTCTTCGAACGGCAGCGCCAGGACTCGATCTTCCGAAGCATTCAGGTCGACAACATGGAGATCAGTCTCGAAAGCATGAAGAAAAACATGGAGCTGATCCGCCAGCGGGTCGATAACCTCAACGTGAAGGCCAATATCGACGGCGAGCTGGGGCAGCTGGATGTGGTGCTGGGGCAGTATGTCAATGCGGGGACGAAGGTGGGGCAGATCAACGACCTGAGCGACTACAAGATCGAGGCGATGATCGACGAACACTATATTGACCGCGTGAAACCGGGGCTCGAAGGGACGTTCGAACGGCAGGGGAACAAGTTCGGACTGGTGGTGCGGACGGTCTTCCCGGAGGTGCGCAACGGCCAGTTCCGGACGTGGTGCTACCTGACGGGCGAGCGGCCCGAGAATATTCGCTCGGGGCAGACTTACTACATCAATCTGGAGCTGGGACAGCCGACGGAGGGGATCATCATCCCGCGCGGGGCGTTCTACCAGACGACGGGCGGCAGCTGGATCTTCGTGGTGTCGCCGGACGGGGACAAGGCCTACCGCCGGCCGGTGAGGATCGGACGCCAGAATCCGATGTACTACGAGGTGCTCGAAGGGCTCGAGGACGGCGAACGGGTGATTGTGTCGAGCTACGATACCTACGGCGACAATCAGGTGCTGCTGCTCAAATAGGGGGGCGGCGCGACGAAATCGTCGGGGGAGGGCATCCGAAACGGGGCCGGGATGCGTCTCTTGTATGAACATTTGTTGAAAGGGTGTTGAAACCGACCCTCGGACGCATCCGAAATCCTGTTTCGATGCGTCTTATGAACGACGGGGTGGCTGGACGGTATGGCCGCTCTGTCGTTCTTTCGGTTTTTAATTTTTTGAATGCAAGTAAAATGAGACTGTTTTTCCGTCAATTTCTGACGACGATGCGTCGTTTCCGGCTGGCCTGCGGGCTGAACATCGTGGGGCTGAGCGTGGCTTTCGCAGCTTTTATCCTGATCCTGATGCAGGTGAGGTATGAGTCGACTTTCGACCGCTTCCACCGGCATGCCGACCGGATCTGCCAGGCCGAGATGCTGATGGCCGAGGGGTTCGTGCCCGTCGTCTCGTCGGAGTTCGGCCGGACGTTCGGCGGGATGGGGGCGGGGATCGAGGCGTATGCGCTGTTGATACCGCCTTTTGAAGATACGTATATCACGGTCGAACGCAACGGGACGAAGGTCGGATTCGTACAGCCGGTGGTGGCGGCCCAGGCGGCGTTTACCGATATCTTCACGCCGGAGATGGTGGAAGGGGTTGCGGATGCGCTGCGGGAACCGGGCAAGGTGCTTCTGCCGGCGTCGCTGGCGCAGAGCTTGTTCGGAACGGAACACGGTGTGGTGGGGCGCGGAATGACGGTGGGAGGAAAGGAGTATGAGGTCGGAGGGGTCTACCGCGATTTCCCGGACAATTCGCAGATCAAAAACCGGGTCATCCTGCCGCTCGTTTTCGGGGCCGACGGGTACAGTTGGGATAACGCCAACTATCAGATGTATGTGCTGCTCCGTCCGGGGGTCGATCCGGCGCAGATCGTGGAGGGGTGGAAAGCGTTTCCGCTTACCAATAAGATGGATATGGGGATGGAGATAACGGCGAATCTCGTTCGGCTGTCGGATCGCTATTACGACGACCGGTCGGCGGCTTTCGGGACGGGCGCGCTGACGGAACGCGGCAACCGGACGACGATGACGCTGTTGTTGTCGATCGCCCTGTTGGTGATCGGGATCGCCGCTGTGAACTTCGTCAATTTCGCGACCTCGCTCACGCCGCTGCGGATCAAGAACATCAATACCCGGAAAGTGCTGGGTTCTCCGGTCGGGACACTGCGGGCGGAACTGATCTTCGAGTCGGTGGGCATCTCGTTGTTGGGCTTCTGCCTGGCTCTGTTGTGGGTCTACCTGTTGAGGGATACCGGTTTCAACGAACTGATTTCGGGAGGCATTTCGTTCTCTACCTATAGCGGAGTGATCTGGTTGGGGCTGGGGGTAGCTCTGGGCGTCGGGATACTGGCGGGGATCTATCCGGCGGTCTACACCACTTCGTTCCCTCCGGCGCTGGTGTTGAAAGGTTCGTTCGGTCTCTCGCCGAAGGGTCGTAAGCTGCGGACGGCGCTGATCGGTTTCCAGTTCGTGGTCTCTTTGGGTCTGATCGTGGCGGCGATGTTCATGCAGTTGCAGAATCGCTATCTGCGCGGAATCAATACGGGACTGGATTACGAGGGGATTGCGATGGCCCGGATGGGCGGCGAGCTTCGCGGGTCGAAGGCGTTCGAAGAGCGGGTGGTACAGTCGCCGCTGGTCGAGGAGGTGGGTTATTCGGAGAGGCCGCTGGGGCTGACCAATCTGCATTCTCAGTGGGGCCGCGAGCTCCGGGGAACGACGATTCTCTTTGCGGCGGATGTGGTATCGTGGAATCTGCCCCGGATGCTGGGGGTTGAGCTGGTGGACGGGGATTATTTTACGGAGACGGATGCGCGGCGCGAGGGGTGTTATCACTATCTGTTCAACGAGTCGGCGGCCCGGGAGTTCGGACTCTCGATGCAGGAGCCGCTGAACGAACGGGGATGGGGCGGAGAGGCCCGGTTGACGGGGATCGCCCGGGATTTCAACTACGGGTCGCTGCATGCCGCGGTGGGGCCGATGGCGATGGTGCTGGTGGGGAAGGAGTCGGGGCTCGATAACCGGTTGCAGACCGCTTATTTCAAAATCAAGGGCGACCCTTATGCAGCGGTCGAACACATCCGGCGGGCGGCGGCCGAAATCGATCCGGCTTACCCGGTCGACCTGCAATTCTTCGATGCGGCGTTCGATGCGCTGTACCGGAAGGAGTTGAAGGTGACGACGCTGATTACGGTCTTCTCGCTGCTGGCTGTGGTGCTCTCGCTGGTGGGGGTCTTCGGGCTGGTGGTCTTCGAGACGCAGTACCGGCGCAAGGAGATCGGGGTGCGCAAGGTGATGGGGGCGACCGTTGCAGAGATACTGGCGATGTTCAACAAATCTTTTGTGCGGCTGGTGTTGATCTGCTTCGTGGTGGCTGCTCCGCTGGCGTGGTACGGGGTGCGTGAATGGCTGGGTACGTTCGCTTACCGGACGCCGGTCTATTGGTGGGTCTTCGCGGTTTCGCTGGCTATCGTGCTTTTCATTACTTTAGCCACGGTGACGATCCAAAGTTGGCGTGCGGCGACGGCGAATCCGGTGGAGGCGTTCAAGACGGAGTAGGGATTTGCGACAGGCGGTGCGGTGTCTAAAAAATAGACACCGACTGTCTAATTTTTAGACAAAAAAGCCGGGAGGCTGAATTCGCAAGATGCTGTGAACCAGAAAATTATTAACTTTGGCATGATTTCGGCATAAAACAGGATGTCGCTAACCAATCAAACCAAACGACAAAACATTAAACAATCATGGAAAATACCATTCAAATCACCGATCCGATGCTCCGCATCACAGACCTGAGCAAATATTTCCGCACGGAAGAGGTCGAAACCATTGCGCTGAACCATGTTTCGATGGAGGTCGCGCCGGGCGAGTTCGTGGCGATCATGGGGCCGTCGGGGTGCGGCAAATCGACGCTGCTGAATATCCTCGGCCTGCTCGACAATCCTTCGGACGGGACTTACTATCTGCTGGACAAGGAGGTCGGGTCGCTCAAGGAGAAGGAACGCACGCTGTACCGCAAGGGAAACATCGGGTTCGTGTTCCAAAGCTTCAACCTGATCGACGAACTCAATGTGTTCGAGAATGTCGAACTGCCGCTGATCTACCTGCGCATCCCGGCCAAGAAACGGAAAGAGATGGTGAACGACATCCTGAACCGGATGAACATCAGCCACCGGGCGGGTCACTTCCCGCAGCAGCTCTCAGGGGGGCAGCAGCAGCGTGTGGCGATCGCCCGGGCAGTGGTGGCGCAGCCGAAGCTGATTCTGGCCGACGAACCGACCGGTAACCTCGATACCAAGAACGGGCAGGAGGTGATGACGCTCCTCTCGGAACTGAACCGCGAGGGGACGACGATCATCATGGTGACCCACTCGCAGCGCGACTCGACTTATGCCCACCGGATCATCAACCTGTTGGACGGTCAGATCGTGGACAGCGTCAAGAACGAGCTGTAGGGATTAGTCCGCTCTATCTTTTCTTCATAAAAAACGGCAGGTCTGCCGCTTCCGTTCGTCTCGCTACCGGCGAGGCGGGGAGGCGGCGGGCCTTTTTTCGTATATTTGTCCGTTATGAAGACAGTGGATCGTGTAAAACAACGGGTACAGGCCGGAATGGTGGCCGTGTCGGTGGCGCTGATGGTCGGCAAGTTCGTCGCCTTTTTTCTGACGGATTCGGTGGGGATTCTGACGGATGCGCTGGAGAGTATCGTGAATGTGACGGCCGGGTTCATCACGCTGTACAGCCTGCATCTGGCGGCCAAACCGAAGGATGCGGGGCATCCTTTCGGGCACGGGAAGGTGGAGCTGATTTCGGCGTCGATCGAAGGGCTGATGATTCTGTTGGCCGGGGCCTGGATCGGCGTCGAAGGGGTGAAGCGGCTCTTCGAACCCCGGATGCCGGGGAGGCTGGATATCGGGATCGCGGTGGTGGCGGCGGCCGGGGCGGTGAACTATATCGCCGGGTGGTGGAGCATCCGGATGGGGCGGCGGTATGACTCGATCGCGCTGGTGGCGGGCGGAAAGCATTTGCAGACGGATACCTGGTCGACGGTCGGGCTGGTGGCGGGGCTGTTGTTGCTCTATTTCACCCGCATTCCGTGGATCGACGGCGCGTTGGCGGTGCTCTTCGGCGTGCTGATCGGCGTGGCCGGCGGCCGGATTCTGCACAAGACGATCGGGGGGCTGATGGACAAGGCGGATCGGGAGGTGCTGGAGCAGATCGTCCGCGGGGTGGCGGCGCGAAGGAGGCCGGAGTGGATCGATGTGCACAACCTCAAGGCCATTCGGTACGGCAGTTTCCTCTATGTCGATTGCGACCTGACGCTGCCGTGGTATTTCAATGTCGCGCAGGGGCACGATGCGTGCGAGGAGCTGAAGGACGCGCTCTATGCGGTGTTCGAAGGGCGGGTGCTGGTCTCGACGCATTCGGATTCGTGCGAGGAGCGCCACTGTGCGCATTGCGAGGTGGCGGATTGTCCCTACCGGCGGGAGCCGTTCGAGGCGCCCCAGCCGCTGACCCTCGGCGAGATGACCAAAAACGACGAGACGAGGCACGCCGAGGGGGAGGAGTGAGGGAAACTAAATCTAAAAAAAATAGTCCTATGAGAAAGTGTATTTTCAGTGTTTGGGTCGTGCTGGCGACCTGGTTAGGTATGGGGTCGGTCTGCGGGCAGACGGTGCTGAGCGGAGGGGGCGACCGGAATCCCGACCTGAAAACTTCGGCCGCAGCGCTTAAGAAATGGCAGGATTTGCGCGTGGGGATGTGCGTGCACTGGGGACCGTCGTCGCTGGGCGGACGGGAGATCGGCTGGAGCCGGGGAACGACGATTCCGGCATCGGCTTACGACAGCCTTTACCTGCGTTTCGACCCGGTGCGGTTCGATGCCGACCGCTGGTGCCGGCTGATGAAGCGGTGGGGGATGCGCTACCTCTCGCCGACGGCCAAACACCACGACGGATTCGCAATCTGGTTCTCGGATGTGTCGGATTACGACATGGAAAACACGCCGGGACGGAGGGATATTATGGGCGAATTGAAAAAAGCGTGCGATCGTCATGGAATCGTGCTGGGCGCCTACTACTCCAATCTGGACTGGTATCATCCGGACTGGAAACCGTATAATCACGGCGGTCCGGGGCTGCTCTTTCCGAAACGGGACGACAGTCCGAATCCGGCGCGCTATTTCGAATACATGGCGGCGCAGGTCGGCGAGCTGATCGACAGGTACGACCTGGCGTTCGTTCAGTTCGACGGGGAGTGGGACGCTACCTATACCCACGAGATCGGGTCGGAGATGTATCGGCGGTTCCACACGCGGAAACCGGAGATTCTGCTCAGCACGCGGATCGACATCGGACGTCGGATGGCGGGGGCGGACAACCACATCGAGATGGACGGACAGACTTATGCGGGCGACTTCCAGGATCGCGAACGGCTGGTGAACCGCGGCAATAAGGTGACGGTGTGGGGCGACCATCCGTGGCAGGCGTGGGTGACGATCGACCGGTCGCAATGGTCGTACAATCCGCAGCCGAAACTGATGACGGCCGATGAACTGGTGCGCGACCTGGTCGGTGTGGTGGGGTGCAACGGAAACTACATGATCAATCTTGGGCCGCGGCCGGACGGTGAGTTCGATGCGGAACAGGTGGCGCTGATGGATACGCTCGGTATGTGGCTTCGGGCGCACGGAGAGGCCGTTTACGGGACGCGCGGAGGCCCGTATAAACCGTTCGAGGGGGGATTCAGTACGCGGAGGGGACAACGGGCGTGGCTGTTGGTGACCGATCCGTTGGTGCGCACGCTGGAGTTGCCGCAGACGGAGCAACGAATGATTTCGGCCCGGGACGAGCTCTCGGGCCGAAAGGTGGAGTTTACGGTGGCGGACGGTACGGTGTGTTTCGAGCTGCCGGAGGCGGTGCTGGACGAACCTGTGCGGGTTGTGCGGCTGAAGTTCGCCGAGCCGGTGGAGATGTGCGACCGATAAAATAGCGAAGCGGCACGATCGTGCCGCTTCGCTATTCGTCTATTCGATGGTGTACCAGGTGTATCCCCGCGCCGGGATGGTCACGTGCAGGGTCACGGTGTAGTCCCGGTCGAGGCGGTAGCTCTGCGGACGGCCTTCCGCTTCGCGGATGCGTGCCCGCGAGGTCAGGCCGGTGTAGTAGAGCGGCAGCCGGATGGTGCGGGTGATCGCCCGGTCGGTCGGGTTGAAGAACATGGCCAGACCTTTGACGGGGCCGCTCGGATCGACGTGCAGCAGGCCGTCCCACTCCCGGGCGTCGGGACGGCGCAGGTGGATGATGTCGCTGTTGAGGATCCGGCGGTAGCGTTTGTACCAGTCGATCACCTCGGTGACGGCCTCTTTGGTCGCGGGGGTGTCGTAGAGCCGCGGGCCGCGGTAGCAGGCCTGGACACCGGCGCCGTAGTTCTGTGCCATGTGGGTCTTGTATTCGTACAGGTGGTCGCTGAGCGGCTCCAGCGTGGCGGCTGCGCCTCCGCCCTGGTATTCGACGAGGGGCACGAAGCTCCAGCAGGCCGAGGTCGGACGATCCCACGTGCAGTCGTAGTTCAGCTGCCGGGCGTGGATGATTTGCCGGTCGCGCGGCAGCGACCAGTTGGTCTCGCGATAGCCGATGCCGGTCTTGGTCGAACCGTTCAGGAAGTAAAAGTCGGGCACGTTGATGTAGATGCCCCGGCTGCACATCCAGTGGTAGAGGTCGGTCACGGTGTGGAACTGGTTCCACTGTGAGTCGTCGAGTCCGCGGTGGTAGGCGTGGGCGGTCGAGGCGCAGAAGTCGCCCGGATAGGAGCCGTCGTGTTCGAAACAGCGCATCCCTGTCTTTTCGAAAAAGGTGCGGATTTTCGCGAAATAGTCATGCCCCCACTGGCTGGAGAGGCAGGGCGAGCTGCCGAATTTCGCGCCGCCCCGACGACCGGTCGCCGGGTTGATGACGTCTACGCTGTCGCTGATCCAGCGGCTGGCCAGCAGGGAGTAGCAGCCCATCTCGATGCCCCGTTCGGCGGCATAGTCGACCAGCGTTTTCCACTTTTCGATATTTTGTGCCGAGGTGTCTTCGGCGTTCAGCCCCGAGCCGAAGCTGATGATGATCATCTCGTAGCCGGTCGAGTCGCATTGAACCACCGCCCGCCGGATGACCTCCGGGTCGGAGGAGGTGAGGTGCATGAAGATCGGATTCTGGGTCACCCAAGGGGTCAGGGTGCGGTACATGCGGCGTTTGAAGAGTCCTTTGCGCTCCCGGTCGTCGCTGTCGAACGGCATCTCGTAGGCGGCGAACGACCGGAAGGTCTCGCCGGGAAGGAGGGGCTGGGCGGGCCCCAAGGGCGGGGCGACCTCCAGGATGCAGGGGGTCTGGAGGTTATAGTTCCGTTGCGAGGTGTAGCGAGGGTCTTCTACCCACCGTTCCGTGATGTCGGTCTGGGGTTCGAAAAACTCGCCGCCGCAGGCATAGTCGCTCTCGATGTGGATGTTGGGCAGCCGGAATTTCGTCGGGTCGCCTCCGCCGGGCGATTCCGGTTCGGCGAAGGCCAGCTGTTCCAGCCGGAAGCGGTCGACGGTCACGGGGGCCGCCGCGCCGTTGTGCAGGGTGAACCGTTTGCGCAGCACGGGCACCCGGTCGTATAGGGTGTAGGCGATGCGGACGGTCGTGGCCTCCAGTTCGTCCGGGCCGCGCAGGGTGAAGGTCAGGGTGGCGCCGGTCGGGTCGTCGGTGTTCAGCGCCCAGCGGTTCCGGTTCCAGGGCAGCGTCTCTGCGTCCGGGATGAATTCGAAGGCTTCGAGGGTGAAGGAGCCCGGAACGGAGGTCAGCCGGTCTAACCATTTCGGGTCTAAGTAGCCGCGTTCGGGTTGGCCGTCCAGACCGCCGAGGGAATATTCGCGGCCGTCGAGGGTGAGGGTGCCTTCGCCGCTCACGGCGCGGATCAGGCTCTCGCCGGTCATTCGGTTGACGATGTCGGTGGTCGCCAGGTTCGGTACGATCCGAAAGACACGGGCGACGAGGTCGTTGGCGAGGATGAGCCCTTTCCGGTCGGGGGTGGCGTAAAGCCGGGCGCGAGAGGCCGACGGGTCGATTAGCCAGTCGTAGGAGGCGGGGGTGTAGAGCGCTTCCGGGGCGAGGACGGGCAGCCGGTCGAGCTGGCGCAGCAGCTGCTCCTGTGAGGCGGTCAGCGTGTTCGGGAGGTCGTCTGTCGAGTCTGCGGCGATGGCTTCGGGGCACAGGTCGCCGTCGTAGTCGATCTGCGGCGCGATCCACAGGGCGTGGTCGCCGCTGGGGCCGTCGTCGGTCGGTTCGGCGGCTAGCTCCAGCCGGGAGATGCCGGTCAGGTCGAGCTCGATGCTTTTCGGCGCATCGCCTGCGTGCAGGATGCCGCTGTCATAAAGGTCGCAGCCGTCGCCCCGCACGACGAACCGCACGGAGCCGGGGCCCACTGTCCCGTCGGGTCGGGCGAGGCCGACGAATTGCCGGGTGTCTCCGTCCGTCGCATACCACAGTCTGGAGCCGTCCGTCAGGGCGATGGGGCTCAGGCCGGAGGGGGCGGCGTAGTCGATGTCGTTGTCGGCGATGCCGACCCGGGCTCGGAACGAACGGGCGGTTCGGTGGAGGTCGAGCCGCAGTACCGACGGGGCGTGGGTGCCGATGACGTCGGTGAAAGCTTCGCCGCCGACGGTGGCCGGACGGCCGGTGACGGAGCGGCCGAGCTGTGCGGTGCCGTAGCTCTGGTGTACGGACTCGGGATTCAGCTCGGCGAGGCGGAGGGTATGGCGGGCGGAGAGCGACGGGCTGCACAGAAGCAGCAGCCCGGCTGCGAGGATGCGGAGGGTGTTCATAAAAAGGTGGTTTGGGTTTAGGTCGATGGCAAAAATAGGCGGTTTTTCGAATCGGACATCCGGGGCGGGCGAAATCTTGGGGCAGGGAAACCGATTTATTCGGCGATTCGATTTGTCCGACCGGCGGAAAATAACGATATTTGTCCTACATACGATCGGAATGGGAAATCGGATAAGCATCTGTCTCTGGAGTTGTCTTTTGTCGCTCGGGGCGGCCGTCGGGCCGGCGCTGGGGCGGGAGAGGGGGGCGGTGCGTCTGTCGCTCGGGGAGGCGATCGAGCGGGCGCAGGCTTGCTCGATCGATGCCATGATGGCCAAGCATACCTACCTGAGCCAGTACTGGCAGTATCGCTCCTACCGGGCGCAGATGCTGCCTTCGCTCTCTTTGAGCGGGACGATTCCCAATTTCGACAAGTCGTACACTTCGCTCCAGAATGCGGTGACGGGGGGATATAATTACGTGGATAATTATGCGATGCGCAATTCGCTGGGGCTCTATCTTCAGCAGAATATCGCGGCTACGGGCGGGAATATCCAACTCTACACGGGGCTCGACCGGCTCGACCAGTTCGCGCCGGAGCGGGAGGTGACCTGGAATTCGGCGCCGGTGAGCCTGATTCTCAATCAGCCGATCGGCGGCTTCAATCAGCTCAGGTGGGACAAGCGGATCGAACCGGTCAGGTACGAAAAGGCGAAGTATGAATATCTGGAGTCGATGGAGGCGATTACGGCCCAAGCGGTGACGCTGTTTTTCGACCTCCTCGTGGCGCAGCAGAACCTGGATATCGCCCGGAAAAACCGGGACAATACCGATACGCTCTACAAAATATCGCAGGAGCGGTTCCGGATCGGCTCCATCTCGAAAAACGACCTCATGCAGCTCGAATTGAGGCTGCTGAACGAGGGGATGTCGATCAATACCAATAAATTGCAGCTGGATTTGGCGGCGGCGCGGTTCAAGTCCTATTTGCGGCTCGACGAGGGGGACTCGGTGGCGCTCGATATTCCGGGAAGTGTCCCGGGGGTGGAGATTCCGATCGAGGAGGCGTATCGGCTGGCCTTTACCAATACGTCGTTCGAGTACCGGAACCGGATCAGTCAGCTCGAAGCGGAGATGAGCGTGGCGCAGGCGAAGGCGAATCGCAGACCGCAGGCGACGGTCTATGCGCGGTTCGGGCTCAATCAGGTGGCGGAGACGATCGGGGGGGCGTATCGCAATCCGCTGGATCAGGAGACGGTGAGGATGGGGATCACGGTGCCGATCTTCGACGGCGGGGTGGCGCGCGGAAAGGTGCGGATGGCGCTCTTCAGGCAGGAGGTGACGGAGGCGGAGATCGACAAGGAGCGGATCGACCGGAAGCAGGATATCTACCTGAAGGTGATGCAGTTCAATAACCAGAATGCGCAGTGTGCGATTTCGGCCCGGGCGGATTCGGTGGCGGCGGAGCGGTATGCGCTCTCGCTGCGTCAGTTCGCGGCGGGGAAGATCAGTGTGCTGGACTTCAATACGGCCCAGAGCGAACGCAATACGGCGCACACGAGTTATCTCGCGGAGTTGCAGAACTACTGGAACTACTACTATGCGATACAGCGCTATACGCTGTTCGATTTCATGCACGGGCGCAATATCGCGGCGTGTTTCGATGTCGTTTCGCTGGAAAAACAATAGTCGGTCATGGGAACGAACTTATTTCGGCATATCTTCCGTTTGTTATTCGGGTGGGGCGGGGTTTGGCTGGTCTCCTGCGCGGGCGGGGCGACTTCGGAGGAGGCGGGGGATTCGGCTGTCCTGAAGAAGGCGCAGACGCAGATCGCCAATCCGGTGGATACGATCGTGTTGCGGCGCGGGACGTTCCGGTCGCAGCTCATCAGCAACGGAAAGTTGAGGGCGCAGCAGAAGAGCGACCTGAGGTTTGCGGTGTCGGGGACGGTGACGTGGCTGGCGGGCGGAAACGGGACGGCGGTGAGGGCGGGGGCGCAGATTGCGCGGATCGATGACCGCGAGGCGCAGATCCGGTTGGAACAGGCCCGGCAGGCGATGCACAAGGCGGATCTCGACTTGCAGGATGCGTTGCTGGGGTTCGGGTACGATGTGGCGGATACGGCGAGGGTGCCGGACGAGACGATGCGGATCGCCCGGTTGAGGTCGGGATACGATGCGGCGGTGACGGGCTTGCGGAGTGCGCGCTTGGCGGCGGATAATTGTGTGCTCACGGCGCCGTTCGGCGGGCGGATTGCGAACCTGAAAACGAAGTTGCACGAGAATCCGAAGGGGGACTTTTTCTGTTCGGTGATCAACGACCGTTCGTTCGACGTGGAGTTCAATATCCTCGAAAGCGAGCTCTCGAGTGTCCGGCCGGGGCAGGAGGTGCGGGTGGCGACGTTCGTCGAACCGACGAAACGTTATGCGGGGCGGGTGGTGCAGGTCAATCCGACGGTGGATGAAAAGGGGCAGATTACGGTGACGGCGAATATCCCGAATCCGGGGACGCTGATCGACGGGATGAATGTGAAGGTCTTTGTCGAGAGCTCGGTGGGGGACAAGCTGGTGGTGCCGAAGAGTGCGGTGTTGGTGCGGGACGACCGGGAGGTGCTTTTTCGTTACGATCGGGAGACGGGGCGGGCGATGTGGACGTATGTGCTGATTGAGATGTCGAACAGCGATTCGCATGCGGTGGTGCCGAATACGGATCGGGGGGCGGAGCTGAATGTGGGGGATGCGGTGATCGTTTCGGGGAATCTCAACCTGGCGGACGGCTCTGCGGTGGAGATCAAACGGCGGTGAGAACTTGTGCGGCTTTGTGGTATAGGTTGCTGTAGCGATGCGTAGCATCGTCCGTTCACGGGACATGGGGCCCGCGCGGCCCGAGCGCAGTACCCTCAAACTAAACCGCGCGCGACTGCTGGAAAAGGAAATCATTCAAACGCGTGATGCGCGTTTGAATAAGATTTCCGCCAGCGCGCGGACG